>CAUYTY010000183.1 GCA_963575655.1 Gammaproteobacteria bacterium
ACCGAGGAAGTCTTCGCAAATTATGCGTAATCATTTTATGGTGGCTTTGCTATATGAATTCGATCAAACGCTTTCTTAGTAGCGGACGATGATGTGGTGGCGATTTTTGACTTTCTGCCGTCGTTCCCTGTATTTGTCGTTAATCTCAGAAAATCAACAAGTTACCCCGTATTCCACTTGAATCTTGTCTCGATGAATGGAGGCTTGTCGAGTTCCTGCGTGGGACTGCTTCCCCAACTATTACCGTCAACTTTTCCTGCAAATTTAACTCGTTGAATACTCAACACATGAGTGGTATCGTGCTGGCCGTACTTGGCTAGACGCGGTTGGATTTCCTATCCATCGAACTATCGGGTAGAATCCTGAATAGAGGATCTTTTATGCAATTCAATTTGCGCCAATTAGAAATCCCTCCCGGTCAACGGCTGATTATGCATGGCCTAGACTGGGAGGCGTTTGAACATGCCTTGGATGAATTAGGTGAGAAGCGTGGTTCGCGGGTGCATTACCAAAATGGAATTCTAGAGATCATGAGTCCACTACTCCTTCACGAGTCCGATAAAAATATCATTGGTGACCTCATTCAGGCCTTGTTAGAAGAGCTAGACCGTGAATTCCTCAATGCTGGTTCCACTACCTTTCGTAGTCGCCGCGCAGGAAAGGGGTTAGAGCCTGACCAGTGTTTCTATATCGAACACGAACGGGTCATTCGCGGTAAGACCAGCGTCGAACTGGATGATAATGATCCACCACCGGATCTGGCGGTGGAGGTCGATATTACTTCCAAGACTGATCCTGCCCTCTATGCTGCTTTAGGTGTGCCTGAGTTATGGCGTTTTGATGGAGAAACCCTATACATCGATCTGCTGCAACCCAACGGCTGCTATATCGCTAGTGAAGAGAGTCGCCAGTTTCCCTATTTTCCCCTGCGTGAGGCCATCCCACGCTATCTCAAACAGAGCAAAATTGACGGTCGCAATGCTACCCTGCGAGCCTTTCGGGAATGGGTGAGAATGGTATCTCCTGCTGTACGGGCAGATTGAAATAGTGTAGCAATACCTGGAAAACTGATGTCAAGCAAGTGGCTAAAACGAATATCAAGAATAACAGACATCCCCCGGCCCCCTGGGCGCGCATTACCCGTACCGCATTATGAGCCACGGTTTGGTGGGCATGGAAATTGAGTTCAAAAGAGGTTCGCAATACAGCATCATCAACCTCGCCTATTACCCCTTGCCAAGCGGCTATTGCATTAGAAACCGCGATATCTATTCCGCCGAGAGCAGCACAGGCCGCGTAAAATGCCTTGCGTACCGCCAGAGGATTGGTAATATCGCAACAAAGCCCAATACTCCCCCCGCTACAGCCAACGCGGCTGTCTTCATTACGGTCCAAAATTACTACCTCCGCCCCTTCTCGGACAAAGGCCAACGCCGTCGCCGCCCCAATTCCTGAACCCCCGCCGGTAACCAATACCACCTGTCGGGCGAAAGGACGCTTGACGCTTTTACCGAGTTTGGCCTGCTCCAACGACCAATACTCCATATCAAACATCTCGGCCTCAGAGATTGGAGTGAAACGCCCGACCGCCTCCGCATCGCTAATGCAATCCACAGTGGCCGTTGCAATATCCGCAGCGATGGCCGCCTCCTTTTTTGATTTCCCAACGCCAAACAAACCCAGCCCCGGTATTAGCGCCAGCCGTGGCACTGGGTCCAAGACTTTGCGTGGCGGGGTTGCATAGGCGTTGTGGCGCTCGAAATAATCGAGGTAGCGCGTAGCAAAGGCGGCAACCGCCGCCCGCGCGTCGCTCGCCCACTACTCCAGAGTGTTGGCGGTGGGGGAGGGGAGCAGTAAGGGCCAGTTCTTAGTACGCAAACAGTGGTCGGGGGTGGCCGCGCTCCGATCTGGCTATAGCGAGATATCCGCACCATCCACACCGAGGGATTGGGCGACTGCGCGTGTCCAACAGATGGATGTGCTGGAAATTGACCATGGCCTCGTTAGAGAGGGCGGTCCGGGTATGCAAGCGGCGTAATGGGACAAGACGCACGGCGGGCAATCCCTCGGGTCCAATCGTCCCCATGTCAGCCCCTGAACCCTTGACGCACAAGACCTCCACCTCCTCCAGTAAGTCCGTGGCAGTGGTCTTGACCAAGGTATTGTCACCACCATGAAGCACCAGGCGGGGGTTTCCCCCCAGTAGGCGGGTGGTATAGACACGTAGCGCTAGGTCGGTGCCAATCCCCTGGCATAGCGGGCGACAAAGGAATTGGCGGCGTGATCAGACCAAAGACTTTTCATGGGCTTGGTTAACAAGAGATTACGTGGAAGAAGGTGGTTGGCGCTGGTAGGTTTCTGCCCGGTTATTCGACGGCAGGATAGGTAAATACCGCCATCGATTCCATATGACCAGTGTGGGGAAACATATCCATCATCCCGGCGGCATCTAGGCGGTAACCATGTTGTTGCACCAGTTCCACTGCGTCGCGGGCGAGGGTCTCGGGGTTGCAGGATACGTAGACGATACGCTCCACCTTCAATCCGGCCAGGGCTGGGAGTATCGCCGCCGCCCCACTGCGCGGGGGGTCCAATAGGACTTTGGAATAGGGGGGGTAGGTCGGATCGACACTACATAATCCCTCGACCGGTAATCCTCGACTCAGGTCATGGACCAGAAATTCCACAGCCAAACCATTACGTTGTGCATTCTCCCGCGCCCGCGCCACCAGTCCGGGGTCACCCTCGATGCCGGTGACCCGTGCCCCACATCGCGCCAGCGGTAGGCTGAAGTTACCTAGACCGCAATAAAGGTCTAGAACCGCTTCTCCGGCTCGGAGGTCGAGCAAGGTAATGGCCTGTTGCACCATGGCACGATTCACCTCCAGATTTACTTGGGTGAAATCGGTGGGCCGAAAGGCAATAGAAACGCCATAAGCCGGTAGGTGATACTCCAAAGGTGGCGGCAATTTCGGCCACAGCGAGGTGACGGTATCCAATCCTCCCGATTGGAGAAAGATCTGTAGCCTTGCCTCTCTTTCCTGGTTGCTGGAAGAGGCCCCAAAGGAAAGACATGCCGGAGGATGAGTGGCAAAAGCGATCAGCCGTTCTTGATCGGTACTGGAAAGCGGCTCGGTATGACGAAAAATTAGCGCCACGTCGCCTTCTCCCGCCGCTACCTCGATTTGGGGGATGCTCCGCCGCGCCTCCAAGGAGGTAATTAACGCACGCAGGGCCGAGATCCGCTCTCCTACCGCCGGATGTAATACGGCGCAAGATTCAATCTCCGCAACAAACGATCGGCCTCGTTCACGAAAACCCACCAGCAGAATGTCACGCTTGTCTACAAATTTCACCCCAAGACGTGCCTTGCGTCGGTAACCGTAAATGGCAGCGGTTTCTTTTGGGGTTGTTCCTGTTTCTTCCACAACAGTTGGAGAATTATCAAGAGTCGCGGCGCTGGTCATGGCAATAATCGGGGCAAGCCAGCGTACGGGGCCTCCCGCAGCCGCTAGATATTCCGCAAGGTGTGCCTGATGTAGACGTATTTGCGCGGGGTGATCCAAATGTTGCAAGGTACAACCACCGCATCGCAGAGTATGAGGACAGCGCGGCACCACTCGTTCTGGATGGGGCTGTGCGACGTGTACCGCTATTCCATCGTCGCCACCACGATGACGACGCAAGTAATTAAATTCCACTATCTCCCCAGGCAAACTATTGGCAATACGTGTCCGTCGTCCATTAACGGTAGCAATCCCCAATCCGCTGGGAGTAAGGCGATCAATGGTGGCAGAAGTGAGCCCTTGAGGGATTTTGGTAGGCATGATTCAGATTGGAGGACAGGCACACCCTGTGCGATGGTGGTGATACTGGGGAGGGAATGATTGCGGGCACCAATCTAACGAGATGCTCTTAGTGTTTGGCCGAAAACTCCGATTTTGTATTTCGCAACCTGGAGGGGGCGGCTACAGGGAACGCAGGTCAGGACGCTCCAGCGTCTCGTATTCTGTATACATCCACTCACCTGCGCCTAAACCATCATTAAGCCGTGACGCTGGAGCGTCGGAATCTGCATTCCCACGCTGAAGCGCGGGAACGAGAAAACGCGAATGATGTGGTTCGTTCCCCACTGCACCCTACGCGCTACGGATTTTTATTGTGTATGTGGCGCCTTGCGTTGATGTCCTGCTGCTTCCAGGCGTTCCAGGTAACCTTTCCATAATGATTCCTGGTTCTTCCCCAGCGAGTAGAGATATTGCCAAGAATAGATGCCGGTATTATGGTCGTCATCGAAATGCAGCAGAATGGCGTAATTGCCCATCGGCTCGATATTCTTGATATTCACATCCTCCTTACCGACCTGAAGTACCTCTTGACCGGGGCCATGACCCTGAACCTCGGCCGAAGGAGAGTAGACGCGCAGATATTCGCAGGGCAAGTGGAATTGGGCGCCATCCTCGAAGGTAATCTCTAGGATCCGCGATTTCTGGTGAAGCAGAATATCCGTGGGCTTGATGTGTTTAGATGTTTCACTGACCATAGCGTGCTCCAGCGGCAATGGCCGCCTTGGATGGGTACTTCGGAAGGTTTCAATAGTGGATTTTAATTTTCAATATAAAAGAAAAACGTTCTAAATTATTTTCTTTTATATTGAAAATTAAAATAGATCCTCAGGTGGCCTCAGAGGATATAACGACTGAGGTCCTCGTTCTGAGCCAGGTCGTTGAGCTGGGAATTTACGTAAGCGGCGTCGATGATCACGGTTTGACCGGTACGCTCGGTAGCCGAAAAAGAGATGGTATCAAGTAGTCGCTCCATTACGGTGTGCAAACGCCGTGCCCCGATGTTCTCGGTGCGCTCGTTGACCTGCCAAGCGACTTCAGCAATTCGTCGAATACCGTCGGGGAGGAATGAAAGATTCACCTCTTCGGTAGCCAGGAGGGCAGCGTATTGTTCGGTGAGTGAGGCATCGGGCTCGGTGAGAATACGCACGAAATCTTCGGCGCTGAGGGCATTTAGTTCTACCCGAATGGGCAGACGTCCTTGGAGTTCTGGGATGAGGTCCGAGGGACGTGCCAGGTGAAAGGCCCCCGAGGCAATAAACAAGACATGGTCGGTACGCACAATCCCGTACTTGGTAGAAACCGCGCAGCCTTCGACCAAGGGAAGCAGGTCACGTTGTACCCCTTCGCGGGAGACATCGTGCCCGACCGTCTCGCCACGGCGAGTGACCTTGTCGATCTCGTCCAGAAAGACAATGCCGTTTTGCTCTACCGCTCGTAGGGCTCGGGTCTTGATGTCGTCCTCGTTGACCATTTTGGCGGCTTCCTCGTCGGTGAGCAGCTTCATGGCTACGTGTATAGGCAGGCGTCGAGTACGGGTGCGCCCACTACCGAGGTTCTGGAACATGGTTTGGAGCTGGTTAGTCAGTTCCTCCATCCCGGGCGGGGCCATAATCTCAACACCAACGGTGGTGGTGGTAGAGACCTCTACCTCGATTTCCCGGGCATCTAGCTCTCCGGCTTGGAGCTTGCGTCGCATAATCGCACGGGTTACCGATTCCTCCGCCTCGGTCTCGCTACCAGCGTGGCGCTGTGGCCGTGGTAGGAGGATGTCCAGGATGCGGTCTTCCGCAGCACTCTCGGCACGGGCGCGGACCTTGCGGGTTTCTTCTTCACGGGTCATCTTGACTGAGATGTCCACTAAGTCGCGGATGATGGACTCTACATCCCGTCCGACATAGCCCACCTCCGTAAACTTGGTGGCCTCTACCTTGAGAAAAGGCGCGTTGGCCAGCCGTGCTAGACGCCGGGCAATCTCGGTCTTGCCCACACCGGTGGGACCGATCATCAATATATTTTTGGGCGTAATTTCGCTCCGCAGGGCCTCGCTGACCTGAGAACGACGCCAGCGATTACGCAGGGCAATGGCCACGGCACGCTTGGCATCCGCTTGGCCAATAATGTGTTTATCTAATTCGGAGACAATCTGTTGGGGGGTCAATTCGGGCATGAGAGGCGCTCAATCGCAGGACAACTCTTCCAGCGTTAACTGATGGTTGGTATACACGCACATATCAGCGGCAATGTGTAATGCTCGTTCGACGATGCTCCGGGCATCCAGTTCACTCCCCTCTAAGAGGGCTCGTGCCGCTGCTTGGGCGTAGGGTCCGCCAGAACCGATAGCCTGAAGCCCGTGTTCGGGTTCCAGGAGTTCGCCGGTACCGGAGATCATCAGGGAGGTGTTGCGATCCGCTACAAGCATCAGGGCCTCCAAGCGTCGCAGGGCACGGTCGGAGCGCCAGTCCTTGGCTAGTTCCACGGCGGAACGGGTAAGATTCCCCTGATGCTTTTCGAGTTTGGCCTCGAAGCGTTCATACAAGGTTAAGGCATCGGCGGTACTACCGGCAAAGCCAACCAGAACACGGTCATGGTAGAGACGGCGAACCTTGCGGGCATTGGTCTTAACCATGGTGCTACCCATGGATACCTGACCGTCACCGCCAATAACGACCTTGCCGGCACGACGCACTGACAGTATGGTAGTTCCTCGAAATTGTTCCACTGGGGCCTCACGGTCCGATTCTTCAAGAAAAAATTAAGGTAAGAACACCTATGTCGCTCCTGCGACTTTTGCCCATTATCTTGCTAGTGCTACCCATCGCCGACATCGTCCTGCTGGTGAAGATCGGGGGCCTGATTGGAGTCTTACCCACTATAGCGCTAGTGTTACTGGCCGCGAGCGCGGGGGGGTGGTTATTACGTCGCCAGGGACTCGCCACCCTCGATCGAGTCCAGGAGAGTGTGGCACGGGGCGAGCTGCCCGCAGCACAACTTCTGGAGGGGATTGTACTGCTCCTCTCTGCTGCCTTGTTCATTGCCCCCGGTTTTCTTACCGACTTGATTGCTGTCATTGGCCTGATTCCCCCCCTACGTCGTTGGCTGGTGGCGCGGGTGTTGCGTCACGGACTCCTGGGAATGGTAAGTCCCTCAGCCCCTAATCGACCTGGTACAGCACAAAAGACCATTGAGGGTGAATTCTGGCGTGATGGCTAAGGCCAGCAGCTATTCCGGTCGTAACGCCCGCGTCAACAGAGTTTGTACCGCCGAGCGGGGGTCGTGGTGCGCGTGGAGGACAGCGAGTACTTGGTTAGTGATGGGCATATCTACCCCCAATCGCTGTGCCAGGGTTGCTACCTCGCGGACTGTACCAAACCCCTCTACTACCTGACCGACGCTTATCAGTGCCTCGCTAACCCCCTGTCCTCGACCAATGAGCAACCCAAAGCGACGGTTGCGGGAGAGATCGTCGGTGCAGGTGAGTACTAAATCGCCGAGGCCAGCCAATCCCATGAAAGTCTCACGTCGTCCGCCTAGGGCCTCACCAAGACGCATGATCTCCGCCAAGCCACGGGTGACGAGCGCCGCACGGGCATTGGCTCCAAAGCCCAGACCATCAGAGATCCCTGCCGCAATGGCCAATACATTCTTCACTGCTCCACCGACCTGCACCCCCACCACATCATCCGAGGTATAAGGTCGAAACCTGGCGTTGCGCAGACAACCGGCCAACCATTGGGCATAGTCCGGGAAGCGTGAGGCCACAGTGACCGCCGTAGGTAACCCCGCCACGACTTCCTTGGCGAAAGAAGGACCAGAGATTACGGCAGTAGGGGTCTCTGGTCCCAAAATCTCCGCAGCTACCTCGTGAAAAGGGCGCTGGGTACCGGGTTCCAACCCCTTAGTGGCCCAAGCCAGGCGTAGACCGTTGCTACGGCGCGCCGCACAGGCCTCCAGGGTGACCCGAAAGACGTGACTAGGCACCACCAGCAACACCTCGGGCGTGCTGGCGAGGACCGCATCCAGATCACTCGTCGGGAGGAGGTTGTCTGGAAACGGGGCGTCCGGAAGGTACCAAAGGTTGGCCCGGGCCTCGGCCAACGCACGCATTCGCGTCGGGTCTCGACCCCATAACCAGACCGGATGACCGTTATGAGCGAGCAGGATGGCCAACGCCGATCCCCAGGAACCGGCCCCCAGAATCGCGATGGGATTAGCTGTGCTCATCCTTGCGAGAGGTGGTTCATGCGTGGGCAGGGGCCGACTGTTGCTGGAGGCGTTGTAGGTAGACCGCGTCGAAATTGACCGGGGCTAGCAACAGCGGGGGGAATCCACCACGAATGGCCAGATCGGAAACTACCTCACGAGCATACGGGAAAAGGATGGCCGGACAGAAAGCCCCGAGCATCTGGTCCAAGTGTTGTTCCGGGACCCCTGTGATCGTGAAAATGCCCGCTTGGTGGACCTCTGACAGATAGGCGGTGCGTTCTCCGACCTTCACTGTGGCGGTAATCGAGACCACTACCTCGAAATTCTGGGCGTCGAGGCTCTGTGCCGATGTATCGATCTGTACATCTACCTCTGGCCGACGCTGGTCCATGAAGACCGTGGGCGAGTTGGGGGTCTCGAAGGAGAGGTCCTTGACGTAGAGTTTCTGGATCAGAAACTGGCCTTCTGGACTTTTGGCATTCTCGTTGGCCATGGTAGACACTTTTTGAGAGGGAAATGAGAGAGGAGGTCGTGGTTACAGGTACTGCCGAGTCCAAGCGAGAAGTCGCCCCAGATCCATGGCCCCTGTACTACGCGCCACCTCGTGTCCACCCCGAAACAATGCCAGGGTGGGAATACTGCGAATGCTATGGCGGGCCGCCAATTTCTGCTCTTCCTCGGTGTTGATTTTGATCAAACGTACCTGTGGTTCCAAGGTACTTGCCGCCTGTTCAAAGGCCGGGGCCATAGAACGGCAGGGGCCACACCAGGGCGCCCAGAAATCCACCAACGTGGGTAGATCGCTACGACTCATATGCAGCGCAAAGCGCTCCTCGCTGAGGGATAGTGGATGTCCGGAAAACAGAGGCTTGCGACAACGTCCACAGAGAGGAGCTTCAGCCAATCGTTCAACAGGGATACGGTTGGTGCTGTCGCACTGCGGGCAGACGACATGCACAACTTCAGGCATGGTTCATTCCTAGTGAGATTTAGGCCAAACCCAGTAGAGGATCGAGGCCACCTTGGGCGTCCAGGGCGGCGGTATCGTCATAGCCACCCACATGATGGTCACCGACGAAGATTTGGGGCACCGTGCTGCGACCGCTCCGGGCCTCCATCTCGGCCCAGCGAGCTGGTTCTTGATCTACGCGGATTTCGTTGTAATTCACCCCCTTGCGCTTCAGCAAACGACGGGCTCGTTCGCAGTAAGGGCAAGTGGCGGTAGCGTACATGGTCACCTCAGGCATAGCGAATTCCTCTAGCGTTTCTGTGTTAGGGGTAGGCTGGCGTTTTGCCAGGCGAGAAGCCCCCCTTCTAGGTTGTACACCGTTGCAAAGCCCTGCTTACGCAGGATCGAGCAGGCACGCCCCGAGCGACTACCACTACGGCAGGCGATGATGAGGGGGCGATTGCGGTACTTCTCTAGTTCTCTCATCCGCTCCATCAAGCGCCCTGCGGGGATATGCACCGCATGTAGGACGTGACCCTCCTTAAATTCGTTTTCCTCACGCACGTCCAAAAGCACTGCGTCTTGGTGGTTGATGAGGCCGGTGGCTTCCATCGGACCTACCCCCAAGTAACCCTGCGCGCGACGCGACAATGGCTCACCCATGATCATCCCCAGGACGACTGCCAGGGCGAGGAATAGTTCCCAATGGTTGACAACGAAACTGCTGTATTGTTGCATAGTATTGTTTTGTAAGGACGTTATAGGCAAGGGCGAGAGAGCTGCGGGCGAATCGAGGCGATCGGTAGGACCAAGATGCGGGTGGTTAACACGCCTCACCGTGGCCACCCCAGTGCCGGCGGCGCGACAAGATACACGATCCGGTGGGTCCGACTCCAGCCCTAGAGGAAGGCGTTCAGAATTACCGTTGCTATCAAGTTTCAAATAAAAGTAAAGATTATTTCTAATTTACGACGCATTTAATTTCTAATTAATTGAGGTCCACTCTTGGTTTTCCATTCGTTGCCTCCGAGTGGAAAGAGGAAACTCTTGCGGGAGATGCGAATATCTCCTTTGTATACAACAGGTTACCTTGCATTCTCGAATTACTTATTTGTTAATCAACGAGTTACTGTGCGGTGCTATTTCGGGTGAGCAGCCGGCCTGGTTACCTGCCCGTCTTGCCCATTTTTGAGGGAAGAATAATTCAAGGTAGATATTCAGATAATTATTCAAATCAATCACCGCAGTAGGATGGCTAAGAATGTCAGGGTGGCTAGGTAGGCAATTCAGATGGGATTTTCTCCTCCCGTCACTTTTTATGCGTACTTAGGGTAGGAAAAGGCGTGGGGTAAGATAGCGAAGAACTCCCTAGCCTTGTAAGTGAAGGCTGTACCAATCCTCGTCAACACTCCAACCAATAGTCATCAGGGGCATAACGATAAACCTGACGGCGTCTAACTAAAGGGCCGTGTTGGATGCCTCAAACAGAGTCCGTGGTCGAGGGCATTTCGACTACAACTAGCCCTATAAGTAAACTGATATTTTGGCAATATGGGAGAAACGTCCTCATTGGAATGGTGGTAATTGACTTGGTCGGGTTCTGGGTTATCCCTTCAGGAGGGCGAAGAGAATGGATGGCGATCACTAATAGTGTTCCATAGCAGAAAATCCCTCCCACAGTAGGTTGAAAGTGTCGCTATTGCTATGTTGGTAAAGGTCGTTGCAGCGCTTATGGCTGTCGTTGTTGCAATAACTTTCGCCTTCTTCGAGTACCAACCAGCTCGCTCAGCTTCAAAGGCGGGGTAGGGGAAAAAGGCGCATGGATGGGGGGGCAAAGGTGCTGAAGTGCTTTCGAAACGGAGATTAGGTCTGTTGTTGCAGAACCAGTCCGTAACCATAACCTTCCACCGTAGTGGCGCAGAAGTGCCAGTGATTATCGAGGTTTACTCTGGTTCACAGCAAGAAACCTAGTGCTAATATCGGTAATAAATTAGGTAGGTGGGGATTATAACCTTACTCATAAGTCGTTCTCTATAAGGGCGTTAAGGGGTGTTCAGTGCCGCAGGAAGGCGCTCAGAAAGGTCAGAATAATCGTGTAGAAATGGCGTGAGAGCGGGTATGGCTAGGTTTGGAATCAGTGGCAGCAATCCTTGGTTATCCGTCTGATCAAATTTGTCGCCATTGTAATGCTTGGCCAAAGACTGAGTCGTTCATTGAAAAACGGCGAGAACCCATAGGATGGGGGCGGTCCAAGCGACAACCGACTCTCCTGCACAGCTTTGCTGTGCTCGGTTTTCGATGAGATACCGTTTGGGAATGATGAAGTAATAAATGGGGGGGCACGGTAGTTTACTGTGGGGTTAAGACGGGGCATCTGGTTATATCTGTATCGCCCCCACTACGCAAACGTCCCTTTAGTTACCTTTTCCCGCTCGAAAGGAAAGGGTAAGTAAAGGGACGCTCAGGGGGATTCTCGGTATGGATAGGGCAGTTATAACCGATCCCTTATGCACTATCAAGACAGTCGCAGGGGAACGACGAACGGGCCACGATAGGTGATTGTTGCTGCTCTTTAAAAACATAACCCACGGCGATCGCGTCGACGTTCCCCTTACGGAACTCCAGAAGACCTTCCCTGTCGACTCCTTGAGTGGAGCCGCATTTACTATGCGTCAGCAGCGCCTGGCATTTCATTCGCTGGAATGAGCATTCCTTCCAGGGCGTCACCGCGCTGTAGGGCGCCCAATAGCCAACCCGGCTTACGGCCCTTGCCGGTCCAGGTCTGGGTATGGTCATCGGGATTGCGGTACTTAGGTGGTGATTTGCTTACGTTCTTGCGACCTTCACCTTTTGCTGCCCGCTTTGCCCGATTTGCCAACAGCTCGTCCATGCTCAAGCTGTGCGCGCTGATCAGTTCGCGGACTTGCTTCATCACTGCGCGACGACGGTCACGCTCTTCACGATAACTGGCCTTTTGTTCCTGAACTTGCTTTGACTTGAGTTCACGGTCCAGTCGCTTGCCTAACTCTTGCAATTCATCGATAGATAGTTCGTTTAGCTCGATAGACATCGTTGTTGCTTCCTCATTGGGGTTAAAGGGGTAATCAATGGCGCTATTCTATGCATCGATAGAACAATATGCAATATCACAGCACTGTTTTTTTGGTTGTAGTGCGGGATTCTAAACGGAGTACTGGAAGCGTTGGGTGGCATCTTTCCTGAGCTATCGTCCATCATCCAGGGGAGCGATTGGGGGGGGCTCGGCCGATCATTGGCCAAAAAACTGGTTTCGAAGGAAGGCGTTATATAACTTTTACCTTACCACATTGAGTGATTGCGTCGTAGTCTTCAGAGATAACGACTTGGTCTCGTGCGAGGGGGGAGTACGAGACGCTTACTGATTTGAGCGTGCTGTCCTGATGGCCGTTAACCAAACTCGGTTCTTCGTCACGTCAAAGAATTGGCGTGATGCTGACGGAGAAGTAGTGCCGACTCCCTATGGATCTCTTAGTACCAACCGGAGGGCGGCGGCTGTGTCTGATCCTGATTGGTCTCGGTCGGTCTTCGCACGCTCGAAGATGTCTGCCTTGAAACGGTTGGGTACACTGCGGTAGATCACCGCTTGTTCCTGACGTTGTGAAACCAGAAACAGATGGGCGTTTATTCGAAAAGGGATGGCTGAAGTTAGTCAAGGAGGCGCCAACCTCCCAGGCTCATCTAGTAGCTTCGCTTGGATCTGGGCAACCTCCCGGAGGTTCAAGACCTCGAAGCTTGCAAGGAATCGTAGCGTGAGATACTCGTCGATTACAGCGGCGTTGGTGGCTGTGCCTTGTAAAACTAAGCAGGAGATTACGGTGGGATCGTTGCTCTATATATGAAGGAAGGGACCGCATCAGGTCTCTGGTATCGTCAAGATGCTGTGATTATGCGGAGGGAATCGTTACAGTCTTTATCAACTCTGATTGGGCTTGGCGCGTCCTATCTAAGATCAAAGGTGGTGGCCAGTTCCTTGGTGACTTGCCCCGTTCGCTCCCTACTAATGGCTGGGGAGCGGTCCCCCAAAGTGGCGACTAACCCGTTGACCAACAGCAGGGAACGCGCCATTCTGGCCTGGACATATCTTCCTAATTGACAGCGAGATAGGGAGGTTATACCTCCTGCGAACGAATCGCTAAAGGGATGCCTATGGCGGCTCGATAACACCCTTCTCATTCTTGGCAAAGTTCGAGGCAATGGGCCTCGTGGCATTGGTCAAAGAAATCGATACTGACCAAGGGCATGTCAAAACGTAACCGTTCACCCGCCTCCAGTGGAAGGAGAGGCGAACGATTGGATTCAGATCCGTAGTGGGGGGCATCGCTGGGCTCCCGTGCGCTACTTCCGACGAAGCTATACGATGAATCAATCAGTTAGGTAGGGGTGGTCATGGGTATTCGAGAGAGGGTTATATGCGATGGGTTTTGAATAGCTTTATTCTGGAATTTATTTTGCCTTGCGCAAAATAATTTTCTATCGGTTTCTTTATTTCCTAACGCAAGAGAAATATTCATATCTCTTGACTTTCTGGTTAATACCAGAAAACACCCGAATCGAGCAGAGTTTCTATCTATGTGTGGCCGCTATACCCTGACGACCGGAGGTGCTGGGCTAGCAGTGGTCTTCGGTCTGACTGAGGTCCCAGTACTTGTGCCGCGCTATAACATCGCACCCTCTCAAGGGGTGCCTGTTGTGCGCCTGACATCGGGGAGACGGGAGTTGGCACATCTCCGTTGGGGATTGATTCCTGGCTGGGCTACAGATCCCACCATTGGCAACCGATTCATCAATGCTCGTGCCGAGACGATCGCTGATAAACCCACTTTCCGCTACGCCTTACACCGACGTCGTTGCCTGGTGCTCGCCGATGGTTTCTATGAGTGGTGTGCTGCCCAGGGTAACCAACGTAAGAAACAGCCCTACCTCATCCGCCGTGCCGATCAGGGGTCTTTTGCCATTGCTGGGCTGTGGGAAAATTGGCGCTCTCCGACTGGCGCAGAGATTGAGAGTTGCATCCTGATCACCACCACGGCCAATCCCCTGGTTGTACCCATTCATCAGCGTATGCCGGTAATTCTCTCGGAGCCTGAGTGTGAGCAGTGGTTGGACCCGGTTATCGACCGTTCTGATCGATTGCTTGCCCTCCTGCGTCCCTACGCGGGCCACAACTTGGTTCTCTTTCCGATAGGACCATGGGTTAACCATCCTTCCCACGACGACCCGCAGTGCCTTCAGCCATTGATTGGATAGCTACGGGCGATTATTCGCTCCCCCGCCATTGAAGGAAGAGCGTTCCCCCCCTCCCGTTGGGAGGGGGGGAACGGTTACGATAACGGAAGGTCCGTATACTATTCGCTGCGCTGTGCACCATCGTAGAACTCGCTGGAGGACCCATGTCCGAGCTATTGGTGTGCTGGAAGTGTGGGACATCCCTGGCAAGCCTTCCTCTACCTCTGTCGCGGGTCGCCGAGTGTCTCGTCTGTTGTGCCGATCTGTACGTCTGCCGCCTGTGCCATTTCTACGACCCTATGGTCGCTGATGCCTGTAGCGAACCTATGGCGGAACCGGTATTGGACAAAGATCGCGCTAATTTTTGCGAATATTTCCAGCCCCGCCAAGGTGCCTACACTCCTGCCGCAGCGGAGCAAGCGGCTCGTTCGCGGGCTGCATTGGCTGCCCTGTTCGGGCTTACCTCGGATAATGCCCCGTCACCGTCGTCAGTACCCACCGCAAAAGACCCCACCCGAAGCGCCTTGGAACAGTTATTCAGCGCGGGTGGGTGAGGTATATACGCAACACCATGACTCATTTCCTCGTATCGCGTATTGCTAGTGCCTTCATGGTTGTTCTCGGGGTCTCCTGCCTGGTTTTCTTACTCATCCACCTCGTTCCTGGGGACCCGGTGGAGGTGATGTTGGGAGAATCGGCGCACCCTGGTGACCGGGAGGCACTACGTGCGGCTTTGGGGCTGGATCGGCCACTGCTCGAGCAGTTCTGGCATTATTTCACCGCACTTATCCATGGTGATTTGGGGGCCTCGCTGCACTCGCGGCAACCCATCGCCGGATTGCTCGCGGCTCGAATCCCGGCCACCAGCCAACTCGCCGTGGCGGCGCTGGGTGTGGCGTTGGCGTTGGCCTTGCCATTGGGCGTTACGGCCGCCCTGCACCGAGGCTCGGGGTGGGATCGCGGAGCGATGGCGTTGGCCTTGTTCGGAATGTCGGTGCCCAATTTTTGGTTGGGACCGTTACTCATCCTGTTTTTCTCGATGGAGCTGGGTTGGCTGCCAGTGAGTGGCCGCGAGGGACCCGCCTCACTCGTCCTACCGGCTTTGACCCTAGGAGTTGGGATGGCCGCCATCTTGGCGCGAATGCTACGTTCTGCCTTGCTTGAGGTACTTTCCGAGGACTATGTCCGTACCGCCTACGCCAAGGGTCTTTCCCCTGCCACTGTGGTCTGGCGCCACGCCCTGCCTAATGCAGCCCTGCCGGTGGTAACCCTGCTTGGTCTACAACTCGGTGCCCTACTCGGTGGGGCGGTAATTACCGAAACGGTCTTTTCTTGGCCGGGATTGGGGAGCCTGATGGTAGAAGCCATCAATCGTCGTGATTATCCGGTGGTCCAGGGCTGTGTCCTCCTCATCAGCCTGGTCTACGTGGGGGTGAATACCCTGACCGACCTGGTCTACGCAGTTTTGGACCCACGGTTGCGTTCGGGGACTACGGGATGAAAGTAATTGTTTTGGCGGCTACGGTGCTGGGGGTCTGGGCATTACTCGCGTTGGTGGGACATTGGCTCCCCCTGGACCCAGAACGCATGGATCTCACCCACCTCCTGGCACCACCAGCGTTGGACGGCTGGCTGGGCTGGGACGACTTGGGTCGACCAGTGTGGGATCGCTTGGTGATGGGCGCACGCACTTCGTTTCTGGTGGCAGTGGGAGTGGTGACCTTATCCGCGACACTGGGGACCCTGTTCGGGACTGTCACCGCCTACCTGGGGGGCTGGTGGGACCACGTAGCGGTACGGATCATCGATGTTTTTCTGGCATTTCCCGGTATCCTGCTTGCCATCGCCTTGGCGGGATTATTGGGGCCGGGCATCGACAACGTGGTGATCGCTTTGGGGGTGGTGGGGTGGGTGGGTTACGCGCGCTTGGCGCGTGCCCAGACCCTGTCACTCAAGCATCGTGACCACGTTCAAGCGGCTCGAGCGCTGGGGGTACGCGGGCTGTGCATCGTTGTTCGTCACTTGCTCCCCCTCATCCTTGCCCCCCTCATCGTCGAAGCTACCTTCGGGGTTGCCGCAGTAGTTACAGCAGAGGCGGGTTTATCTTTTCTAGGGTTGGGGGTACAACCTCCCACTGCCTCCTGGGGCAGCATGATCCGAGATGGGACCCGTTATTTGTTGGTTGCCCCGCACTTAGTCTTGGCGCCGGGGGTCGCCTTAGCGGCGGTGGTGCTGGCGGTGAACCTGCTCGGAGATGCGCTACGCGACTATTTAGATGTACGTCAAGGGAATGAGCGAAGCTAGATGTTACGGCCTTTCCTCTCTGCCGAATTAAAATCACCCGTTTGGAGTACGTTATGCCTCTAGGGCCAGTGATGATAGATATCGAGGGTACTGCGCTAACTGCCGAGGATCGGGAGTTGTTGCGTCACCCTCAGGTCGGGGGGCTCATCCTCTTTTCCCGCAATTACACCTCGCTAGAACAGCTCCAAGCCCTGTTGGCGGAGATTCATACCCTGCGTAATCCTCGTCTTTTGGTGGCCGTGGACCACGAAGGTGGACGGGTACAACGCTTCCGGGAGGGATTCACTCGTCTACCGGCAGTCGCGCGTTTGGGGGAAGTCTATGACCTTGACCCGCGTCGTGCCCTACGTCTCGCCGACCTTGCTGGCTGGTTAATGGCAGCGGAACTACGGTCAGTGGGGGTGGACTTTAGCTTTGCCCCGGTGTTGGACCTAGGAAAGGGGGTGAGCTCGGTCATTGGGGATCGTGCCTTTCACTCCACGCCTCAGGGGGTCGCAAGGCTCGCCCAGGCCTACGTTACGGGGATGCAGCGGGCAGGAATGGCGGCTACCGGTAAGCACTTCCCCGGCCACGGGGCAGTAGCAGCGGATTCGCACCTGGCGCTACCGGTAGACGAACGCTCCTTCGATGAAATTGCCGCTGAGGATCTCTATCCATTTCGGACGCTGATTGCCCACGGCTTGGTTGGCATCATGCCCGCCCATGTGGTCTATCCGCGTGTTGACCCGGCACCGGCGGGATTTTCGCGTTTCTGGTTGCAGGAGGTATTGCGCATCCGCCTGGGTTTCCAGGGGGTGATTTTCAGTGATGACTTGTCGATGGTCGGGGCCGAAGGGGTTGGCGGCTATCGGGCGCGGGCTCGTGCTGCACTAGAGGCGGGGTGCGACATGGTACTCGTGTGCAATCGTCGGACGGCAGTCGCCGAAGTACTGCACGCCGTGGAGGGCTATGACCGGCCCCTTACCCACCTCCGATTAGTGCGTATGCATGGTCGTGATGGCATCGATCCCGCCGCTTTGCATCGTGATAATGCTTGGCGTACTGCAGTGACCGAGCTTACCCACGCTCTGGACGACCCTGGTCTCTCCCTCAACCTCTAATTCGCATCGGAGAACCGCCATTTTTCGCAAAACCGGATGGGGGAACCTCCGTCACCTTCGGGAACGAGAAATGGATGCTCTGTGTTCCCGAGGGGACTAAGCAGTTTAAGCAGTTGCGTGCCTACGATCTCAATTGGCGTCGCCAAAAGGATAATTCCTATCCTTTCAGTATGGCGACGCCAGGGGGGGGATCCGCACCACATCGGCCTCGTAGACTTCGTGGGCGCGGGAATTGCGACCAAAGGTGAGAAATGTTGTGTCCTTGGTAAACACCATAGCGTGATCCTGTGATGGCCCGGTAAAAAACATCGTACCGGGGCCGATCACTGTCTTAACTGCGGGATCGGTTGTTCCCGTGGGACGTTCCCAGTATTCGATTTCACCCTCCAGCACATAGCAATAATGCCAATCGGTTCTATGGTAGTGATTGGCGCGCACCGTACCTTTCTTCGAGGAGATTAGGACACAGGATTCCATTGCGACATTCATCAAGGGCTGGATACTCCCGCGTTCATCCGTGAATGGTTTTTCTAATGGCACAATAACCGTTTTGGGCCATGTGTCTTGCTCTTCCTTGGTGACCGGACGTATTTTTGTTTCCATGGGAAAACCTCGCAGAAAAGTTCGTGTGGTATCGTTCAAAGGTCTATTTTTCTACTATTCAAAACGGCGCTGGGCCGCTATAAGAAGAATCAAAACGGGCTCGTTTCATATTGTGCAATCTCGGCACGGATCCGATTCCGCCAATAACTCAGCAATATTTTATCAAGAAAACGACGCTCCGATCGTATCTGTGCCTCTTTCTGTGCGAGAAATTCTGGCGTAATCTCACCCCAATCGGAAACCGGCAAGATTGGCAGATCTACGAAATCTTCCATCCAGGCACCGATGGGAACTATCGGAATAACGCCAAGGTGCAGTGCCTCCCAATTACGATGAGAATCCAGGCCATTGCCGCACGGCGAAATAACGAAGCGATGCTCCGCCAATTGTTCCAGATATTCTCGATAGGGGCGTCGTTCACTCTGCGTGATAAATGACCGACTGGCCAATAGATTGAGAATTGGTTCACGATGCGCAACGTTGGTACTAACATCGATATTTAAATAGGCATCGCGAATCTTTGCTCGTGGTTGGCGCGCGGTCTCAATTAAGGCCCGAGTATTGCCATGGGGCCATTGGGCATTGGCCAATCCGGCGGGTAGCGCCGTCACCTTTCGATGACGGATATCAACACCTTGTGAGAACCAGTGAATTACCCGCACATCCTCAATAAAACGTCGAAAACTTTCGGTGATGCGAATATCGCTATTGTGGGTGATCAAAACAAAATGCTGCGTTAGGTGCGGAACTACATGTTCGAAGAAACTCTCGACTAGGTGGGTATAAACAAAAATGACGCTGGCGTTTTGTACCTCCCTAATCTGCGCCGCATTATCTACCACCAGGTGGTGGCGGGGACCACGCAAATGACAAAGACGAATGTTGGGCGTATTGCGAAGGCTAAGGTGGAAGGCGATCGTGCTGTCATCAATGATCGAAATATCCGCCAATGCCTGTAGCCGCTCCCCGGTAATCACCTCATATTCGGGAATAGTGTGAGGCTGTATAACTCCCAGGACAGACCCAGCCAGACGTAAAGCCGCCGGGCGTGGGCGCGGACGCGACAAAAAGGCGGATAGATTCTTGGAGTGGAAATGTAAATTTATGATGGGCCATCGATGATTGGCAGTACATAGATAGGGAATGCGCCGCCCCTGCTCATCAAAAGCCAAAAGATAACGATACCGCGACGGCCAGTATACCGCCGTCTCGTTGATGAAGCCGATAATCTTCCGACCGGGTGCATTGCGTGGGTCGATCCCGTCGATAAACTGGCCCAGCGGACCCGGATCAAAGATTGCGCGAAAGCTATCAAAATGACGTGTATACAGCGTTGGATCCGCAGCTTGCGTGCCGACGAGGCTCTGCATTGGACCGGGGTCATCACTCGGCACAACCGGAAGTGAATCAATCACCGCCGGCCCGAAACTCTGGCGTAATACGCCAAGAAGATCCATATCGTTAATCTGTACGCCAGGATTATTCAGAAAGATGTTGGCGAAGAATAGTGTCAGGCGTGCCAGCGCGTTGTGGTCTTTGAAATAAACAATTCCCGCAATTGCACGATCATCCTTGACGAAGGGGACCGCGATCCCTTGGTAACAGCGGGCCAGTAGCGGGACGATAACCGTAAGATCGGCATATAGCAAGTTATCCGTTTCCAGATGGATAATATTCTCTAATCCAAAACGCAAGGCGAGCGTCTCCAGATAGAAAAATCTTTCTATAACATACGTCCAGAAGCCGGAACGGAATTGTCGATCAACCTTGGTGCTTTTCCGAAAGGCAGCGTGAGATGCCGAGGTGGGTAGTGACTCAACCGTAACTATGGTAACGGCTAGTGCAGAGTCAAAAGAGACCGCTGCCAATGCCGCCTGTTCCGCAATCAGATAAATCGGGCAACTATTGAAAAGTCTCGCCTGAAACAGGGCATCCGCCGTATAATTAGGGAGGACCTCTCCCAACTGAACAAAAACAATGCTGTGAGGTAGCTTCTCAGTATTCATTTGGCTTGCACAATACCGTTATTTCAGATAGAGCTGGAGAATTTTTGCGGATTCGGCGTATGCCAGGTCGATAGAAAATCCAGGTTCAAATAGAAGTGTGCCATCGCCTAGGTTTCGCCACGTTGGGGAATAAGCGTGGGCACTGGCGCCCGGGTCCAGGGCAACCGCTTGATGAAAACAAGCGATTGCCTTCTCCGTATCACCGTGACGCATGAGTGCAACCCCGTAGTTATGGTAAAACGCCGCAAAGAGCGGCGACGACGAGACCGCAATTCTCAAATAGTTTAGGGCATTATCAAGATCGCCCTCGTCCAAGGCAATGATTCCGAGAAGATACATGGCAAGAAGGTGCGACGGGCTATTTTTATCACGGAGAATCTCCCCGCACAAATCTTTTGCCTCTGTACGCTTTCCGGTAGCGTAATGAGCGAACGCATTTGAAATAATCTCTAAGCTCATGACTCTCCCTCAATTATTCGGATGTAAACTCAGTATTGAGCGGGTACTAGGTAATCATTCACACCCCCTCCTAACGAGAGAGGGTGAATGATTACGATACTAGCGTACAACCCGTTAAGTACCTGTCTGCCTAAAACATCTCTACAATACCATTCAACCGACATTCACGGAAACCCTGAACCGCCCCGATGATCGCTACTCAGGTCAAGGGGTGAAGATTCAGGGTTTCCGTAAATGTCGGTTGAAAAGTAGCCTTCTTGGTTTGATAACCACTTGATTTTTGTTCTGATGTGTGCGATTTTATCACGCATCATCTGTCAATGTGGTCTGGTTTGAGAACGGAAACGAATTTTTGACGTAGATATCCAAGTTGCCACCTATTCGTCATTCCGCTAATCCCTGCAGGAATGACGGTTGAGTTGAGCCGTGGATAGCAACTTGAGTTAAATAAGCAGTCTAAAATGGACTGCCCTTCTCTGAATGCTTAGTTGAGGAGTCATTTTATGAATGTAGCTGAAGCTATTCGTACCCGTCGTGCTGTCAAGGCGTTTGACCCTACGCATCGTATGACCGAAGAAGAAATCAAACAATTCTTTGAGTTAGCCATGCTGGCCCCCACTGCCTTCAATATTCAAAATTGGCGTTTCGTGCTCGTCCAGGATCCGATACTTCGCCAACAAATTCGCGAGGTCTCTTGGAATCAAGCCCAGGTTACCGACGCATCTCTACTGGTGGTGATGACTGCTGATCTTCGCTCCTGGGAAAAAGAACCTCAACGCTATTGGCGTTTAGCCGCGCAACCGGTACAAGATTTTCTCCTACCGGCCATCGATCAATATTATCGTGGTCGTGAACAGGTCCAACGGGATGAAGCCATGCGTTCCTGCGGTATTGCCGCTCAGACGTTGATGTTGGTCGCTCGTGAATTGGGTTATGATTCCTGTCCAATGGATGGATTTGATTTCGATGCCGTTGCCCGGCTGATCAACTTACCCGCTGATCACGTCATTGCCATGTTTGTAGCGATTGGCAAAGCCATTCAGCCGACCCATCCTCGTAGTGGCCCCTTGGATATGTCTGAGGTTGTTATTCGCGATCGGTTCTAGAAAATAAAGTAGAGAGTATGCCCCTGCCGTCGATGAGCGGAACCTGGATAACTGTACAACGCCACCCTGTGCTAATGGCGTTTCTCGTGGGGGTGGTTTTGTTTCTGGTTTTTCCGTCACTGGATCTGCGAATAAGTTATTGGTTCTACCGTCCCGACGAGGGATTTTTCTGGCGTAGTCATCCGCTGGTAGTATTTATTTATAATGTGGTTCCCTGGCTGGCAGCGGGATTAGTTGTGGGATATAGCGCGGTATTACTCGGTCCTCTCGTCTCAAAAAAGGTCTGGTTACAATCACGGCGACGATCTGTTGGTTATCTGTTATTGGTCTTGCTCTTAGGGCCAGGTTTGATGGTGAATACGGTCCTCAAAGACCACTGGGGGCGGGCGCGACCCTACCAGGTACAGTTCTTCGGGGGTACCCAGCAATTCACGCCCGCGCTGGTACCCGCAACCCAATGTGATCGTAATTGTTCTTTCGTGAGTGGTCATGCGTCACTTGGTTTTTACTTCGTTGCCTTTGGTTTTGTGCTAAGACACCAGCGCCGTGCCTGGTTGGCAATAGGTCTAGTGGCAGGAACGGGAGTAGGTTTAGTACGCATTATCCAGGGAGGGCATTTCCTAGGCGATGTGATCTTTTCATTTTTTGTTGTCTATGTCGTGGCCTGGGTGTTACAAGGTTTGGTTCACCCACTGTCTGAAGGTGACTGATTCATAACTTTCCTGGCTATCGGTAAATCGTTCGGTTGTCATTTCGGCAGGAATTGCCGAAATGACGGTTGAATTGAACCATAGATAGTAACTTGCACCAGCTACTATCTGTGTCTTGTCCATCGATGGTCATTGTCTCTCAATCTTGATTTTCGTTCGGATTGATGGCATTTCATGCGCATCTGAGCCTCTGCCACTTTTATCGATGCATGGGTACTTGTTAGGGAGTTGGATTCAATCTCATAGTGATGCATTGCGTCCTCACATTCTGCTCGGGATGGGGTTGTCCCGCTTCTGTTATTTACGATGAAGGAGAGCGGATGCTCTCGATTATAGGTACGAAATTCCTTGAGACGCTGTAGGCCCTGTTCCTGGCTTTGGGGGGAGGGTGGGGTGTAGCTCTGTGTCTCCTCCAGATGATGATTAGGGGACGGTGGAATAGCGCTATCGCTAAAGGTAACCTGACCAGTTTTATCGATCCAGCGATAAAATTGCTCAGCACTTGACGGAACAGAGACCAAGCAAGAAAGTAATAGCGTCGTTTTAGCGATAACGATAGATAGAGAGTGCATGGGAGGTTTCCTCCTTTTGGTTTTTTGCCCTTGGTAATAATTGTTTCAGCGTCTAGGATAGTCCACCGCGTGAGGAGGAGCCCTGCGGTTGGCGTAAGGTAGGGTACCGGGGCTGCTTCCTTAATGAGCTAATTCAACACGATGTATATTTACGCGAGATTGCCTCTCGGGTATAAAAACCTGATTCGTTGCGGTGTACACTGGCGCCAGAGCGCAGCCAAGAGATTTTACTTATGAAGAGAGCGATGCCTACTCACAGTATCGGTATCCCTGCCATCCGGGTAGCTAGTCACCAAGACAGGGTACCCAAGTCGATCTTTAACCAGTGCCTGCGGGTCGTGAGAGTCACAGTGCCTCTCGCTTTCTCCCTATTCAGTGCAGGAATCTTATCGACACCGTCGGCGCAGGCGGGTGTGATCAGCGCATGGCCTCACCCCGCGCCATCCCTCTACGAGACAAACATCCTTGCCAGTCCCCCGCTTCCATTTGCTAACTTCATCTTGCTATTGCCGACGGGGACAGAGCGTGGAATTGACCCCGCTGACCGCTGGACCGTTACGGCGAATATTGAGGCTGGCCACGTTTGGATTGGTCATCAAGCCCTCAATCATGTTCAGGGATTCGTAAACGACCCTAGCACCCAGGATTCCGACCGAAACCCCTTGACCCCCGAATATGACCGTCATGCCACTGGGGTGGGGAGCGTCATCGCGGGTCGTGGTGCGCAGGGTCAGCATCCCGGTATTGCACACAATACCGAATTGCATTCTGGCGCCGTGGCGACGAAGTGGAGTGGCAAAGCCTACTCTGGAAGTTTTGCTACGACCCCACAGGCAGTAGCAACCGCCTATGGGGCCTTTTTTGGTTTCGCTGACGTTATTAACAGCAGTTGGGGCGGCGGAGACCCAACTGGGACCTCGTTTCCAGCGCTAATCACCGATGGCCTCGCCAACGAAAATCCTGCCTCTACCTTTGTTGTCTCGGCGGGCAATGCGGGTCCGGGCAACAATACGGTAGGTGGACCGGGGTCCGGTTATAACAATATCACCGTTGGCGCCCTCCAGAACAATGGTTCCAATATCTACGATAGCGTTGCCAAATTCAGCAGTCGTGGCCCCCATGATTATTCTGATCCGCTCAACGGCATCATTCCGGGGGTACGCGCAGAAGTCGATATTGTCGCTCCTGGAACTCATCTGACTACCGCCCACTATGGTGGCCAGACTGGCGGGAATCATCCGGCGCTGCCGGGAAATATTGCCAGTGGTGGCCCAAACGCCTACATGACTAATGTCAAAGGCACCAGCTTTGCCGCCCCAATGGTTGCCGGAGCGGCAACCGTGATCGTGAGTGCTGCGAAGAGCACCCCAGAATTGGCCGGAAACCCTAATGCCCGTGACGCCCGCGTGATTAAATCGGTACTGCTCAACAGTGCGGATAAGATCCCAGGTTGGAACAACGGGCAAACTCCACATTCAAATGAATTGGGTGGCGTGGTTACTACTCAGGCGTTGGATTGGGCCAGTGGTGCCGGTGCGCTCAATTTGAATCGTGCTCAGGAGCAATATATTGCTGCGGGAACTCGCGATCTCGCCGGATTAGAGGGCGGGATGGTAAAGAAGAGTGGCTGGGATTATGGGCAGGTCGAGATTGGGAAGACCAATGTCTACCGTATCAATGAGATGCTACCTGCGGATACTCTTTTGAGCGTAACCTTGAATTGGTTTCGGGATCGTGCCTTCAATTCGGAGATGTTAATTGCCCAGGAGTTGGGGCATGCCGATCTGGATCTGATGGTGCGTGACACCATCACCAAAAAAATTATTGCGGAATCTATTAGTACCTACAATGTCACGGAACATCTTTATTTTACGTTACCGGCTACATCATTGTATCAAATTGAGGTCAATTACGGTGGGAACCTCTTTGGTGCGACACGCAAAGAGGAATATGGCCTTGCTTGGCTTACCAATCCAACCGTAGAGACACGCAGGGCGCTACGCCGTTGTCAGGTCGAGAGTAGTACTCGACCACTAAGACCAGGAGAGATCCATCCTGCTGCTTGTTTTAGTGCGCCCCCCCGTCCGGTTCGTGCAAATGCAACGGTACTACCTCGGGGCGGGTGGTTAGTTGCAAAATAGGTAGTGATGGCGAGAATTAAATAACCTGAGTCACTATGTATTACGTTCTGTTGCCGGATATCTTTACGTGTCGCTGCTGACCCCACCCAAGTCATTATTACGCCTCGCTGGATCGGCGATTGCCGATTACCGAATGATCCGCCCGGGCGATCGAGTGTTGCTAGGCTTGTCGGGGGGTAAGGATTCTTTTTCCCTGCTCCACATTCTATTACATCTTCAACGCCATGCCCCGATCCGTTTTGAGGTGGGGGCAATTACCGTGGACCCGCAAAGCCCGAGCTTCGACCCCTCGCCGCTGAAGACCTTAATTCCTGCGTTGGGGATCCCCTATATCTATGAGGCACAACCTATTTTGGAGCAGGCCCAGGCTCATATGGATGGTGATTCTTATTGTTCTTTCTGCGCACGTATGAGGCGTGGCATCCTTTACACCCAGGCGCGGCGGCACGGTTACAATGTTCTGGCCTTGGCCCAGCATTTGGATGATTTGGCGGAGAGTTTTCTAATGTCAGCCTTTCATGGTGGGCGACTCAAGACCATGAAGGCTCATTATGTGAACGACGCTGGAGATCTACGTATTATCCGTCCGTTGGTCTATGTGCGTGAACGTCAGACTGCTGCTTTTGCCGTAGCGGCGGGATTACCTGTGATTTCCGAGAATTGTCCCGCCTGTTTCACCGCACCCACTCAGCGCCAACACTTCAAGGAACTCCTCGCCCGCGAGGAAGGTACCAATCGTCACCTCTTCAAAAGCCTACTTGCGGCCTTGCGGCCGGTCATGGGTACGATACCGGAAGAGCCGCCAAAAGTGCTGGGGGAGTAATTACGTGGTGAGTGTTTACTCTCCAACTGACATCAACATTGTTTCGGTGCCAGATTATGTTGGATAAGCTCTCGAGCCGCAGCAACCAATGCCAAGCGAGCGATGACACCGTAAGCGTAGAATCGATTGGGACGACAATCTGGGGGGCTGTCTTGATCGGGGGTAATACATGATTCCTCGAAAGACAACGGTTCAAAGTGCATCCCAGGGGCATTGAGATTTTCATCTCGTCCGCGTTCGGTATGGACGCGATAGAAACTCCCGACGACAAAACGGTCAATCATATAGACTACCGGTTCCGCCACGGAACCTTTCCAACTCTCGAAGGTATATACCCCCTCTTGTAGAATTACCCGCGATACCTCCATCCCTCCTTTGCTAGTTGACATGCGTGTTCGTTGCTTACGATTAAGCTCCTTGAGTTCTGATGCCGAGCGTACGGTCATTACCCCCATACCATAGGTCCCTTGATTGGCTTTCACGATGAGAAAAGGGGGCTGATCGAGCTTGTATTCGTCGTATTTGCGCTGGATGGCATTCAATAAAGTAGCGGCACTCTCAGTTAAGCATTCTTCTCCACCACGAGCCATGAAATCCACAGCGCCGCAATCGGTGAAAAGGGGATCGATAACCCACGGATCGATATCGAGGAGATGAGCAAACTCTAATACGACCTGGCGATACTCGGCAAAGTGGTCTGATTTGAGACGATTCGACCAACCTAGCTCAAGAGGGGGGACAAGTGGTTGGTCTAAATTTTCCAGAATAGGGGGGCAGCCTCCCGCCAAATCGTTATTGAGCAGTACCAGACAAGGGAAAAAATCGTTGACGTAAACACGGTTGCCTTCACGACGCAGAGGCTCAAGATGGAGGCTATTGCCTCTCGGTAAGGCGATCTCCCGAGCAGCGCCCTCTACCACTCCCTCCGGAAGAACACCGATGCGAACTTGGAAACCGGCCTTCGTAAGAATCTTCCGTAACCGAGCAACACTTTGGAAATAAAACAAATTACGGGTGTGACTCTCCGGGATGATCAGAATATTGCGAGTAGTAGGGTGTATCTGTTCAATGGCATGTTGTACCGCCTGGATACACAGAGGTAGAAAAGCAGGGTTGAGATTATTGAATCCCGCTGGAAACAGATTAGTGTCCACAGGTGCCAATTTGAAACCTGCGTTGCGCAAATCCACGGAGGCATAGAAAGGTGCCGGCGTTTCCTGCCATTGAGTGCGCAGCCAGGCCTCAATGGTTGCTTGATGTCCTAGGAGGCGGCGCTCTAGGTCAAGCAAGGGGCCATCTAGGGCAGTGGTTAGACGGGGGACAGACATGACAGGTGAAAGGTTCATAACAGGGATGACGGAAGGTACGAGGGAGACACGTTCCATACTAACGTAGCGTCCCAAAAAGTTGAGTCTCCTCCGAAAAGTTTCCTCGGCTCGCGAACTATGCGATAAGGATGGTAAAGCAACAACAAGCCGAAAAATTTTCAGATGAGTGCCACCAGCGATGTCCCAAATTAGTCCTAACTAATCCAGGTTGCTGCCTATAACCCGTTAGATTGTCATCAATTTGATGTAAACGGTTTTCTATTCAGAATCATCCGCAAATCTGATTCCGACCTTTATTCTTTGCCAAGTATAGTGACTGATCTGCAGTCTCGATCAAAATACGTGGTTCGGTATCCAGAGAAGGAAAAATGCTGGCACAACCAACGCTGACCGTTATCCAGTTAGTGACCGCTGAATGACGATGGGGGATATGCAAGGATTCAACCTTAGCTCTAATACGCTCCGCAACACAACGAACATTCTCAGCATCACATTCCGGTAGTATCACGATAAATTCTTCACCACCCACTCGGGCAACGAAATCTGTGGTGCGAATTAACGAGACTCTGAGGGCAGTGGCAACCTTTCTCAAGCATTCGTCACCGGCGCCATGGCCATAATTATCATTGAATGCCTTGAAGTGATCTACATCCACCATCAGCAACGAAAGCACGAGGTGGTTACGAGCCGCACGCTGCCATTCTGTTGAGAATACTTCATCAAAGCGACGCCGATTAGGAATACCGGTCAGGCTATCCAGTAGGGCGAGATTTTCCAGTAAGACAGTTCTTCGCTTAAGATTAACATGGGTACGAACCCGGGCGCGCACAATCGGGAGAAAGAAAGGCTTGCTGATGTAATCCACTGCCCCCAGATTAAATCCATATTCCTGGTCTGAGGTGTCATTGCGGGCAGTAACAAAAATGATCGGGATATGCCAAGTCAAAGGATTATTCTTTAACCGCTGACAAACCTCGTAGCCATCCATCCCGGGCATCATGACATCTAATAGGATCAGGTCGGGCGGTTCTTCCTCAACCAAGGTCAAGGCCGTGGGACCATCAATGGCAACCTTTACTTGGTATTCTCCCTTTAAAGCATGTTCCAACATTCGAACATTAATCGGTGAGTCGTCTACGATTAGAACCTGGGGAGGAGAATCATCAATCGAAATAAAATCATCCGTCATGGAATACCTCGAGGCTATCGTAAAGATTCATCAGTGATTGTTGTATCACCCACGTAAAACTATCCTAGACTACAGTAGATGTTTTCGCAGTGAATACCCTATTGCATCAATTTGTTAATCTGATAGGGTGGACCGGCATTTTCCGCTGGTAGCCGGTGGCTTGCACCGGACTCTCAAGGCGGTGGCATATCTCACCCAAGTTGCCACCTAGCACGCTTTTCTCCTCCTCCCCCCCCGGAGATGGGCTCATAGGTAGCAACTTGGATTATCTCTATCTTTCAGCGATGGCGAAGGAACAGGCCCCCCTCCGGTCCATGGTGAGGACCGAAACGATGACCAAGAACCACCAAATACCCACATATCAGGAGATTATTCATGACCGAAACCCCCCACCTCCCCGGAAGCAGCCAACCCTTTCTAACGGATATCAGAACATTACGCGAACGCGCTCGCAAACACATTGAAGACGGGGCGGTAACCGCAGGTTACCGTGCCGAGCGTGAGACCGTTATCCAGTTGTTAAACGAGGCTTTGGCTACGGAGATTGTCTGCATTTTGCGCTACAAGCGACACTTTTTTATGGCCTCAGGGATCAATGCCGACGCGGTGGCTCAAGAATTTCTACAGCACGCCAATGAGGAGCAGACCCACGCTGACCAAATTGCCGCACGTATCGTTCAACTCAAAGGCGCCCCCGACTTTAATCCCGAAGGATTAACCACGCGCAGTCACGCCGAATACGTGGAGGGTGATACTCTACTGGATATGATCCGCGAAGACCTGGTTGCTGAGCGTATCGCCATCGATAGCTATGGTGAGATGATTCGCTACCTTGCCGATCGCGATTCCACTACGCGTCGCATGTTGGAAGGAATCTTAGCCATGGAAGAGGAACATGCCGACGACCTATCAAGTCTGCTGGAAGATTTAGCCGATTGACAGTAGCAAAGATAATGTTGTCCACCGTTCATCCCTTCCCGCCAGGAGGGGGTGAACGAGTTTCCTCTTCTGTCATCGCTCAAAATCCGCAGATATCATCAAACCTAGATTCCGACAATCCCTGTCGGAATAACGATCTGACGGGGTATAGGTAGCAACTTTAGCAATTCTCGGGTTGCAAAATACAAAATCGAAATTTCCGGTCAGTCGCTGGATAGCGCCTCGTTTTAGGCACCGATAATAATACGTGAATGTCGTCCGAAAATACGCCTCAGCCCGATACCCACACCTACGCAAATCGATACTACCGCGACCAATACGACGACAATGATAACGATAAGTCCCGTCATTGATACTGGAGGTGGTACCAATCTCAAGGCGAAGACTGTTAGCATATGCAAGAAAAAAGTATGGATAAAATATATGGTAAAGGCGTAGTTCGCGAATACTTCCAGATGTTTTGGTAAGCGTTTCTGATAATGGTTTAGAAATACCAGCAGCAGTGCCGCAAAAGCCAATTTTTGCAAATAAAAGATAGATTCTTCAATGGATACCAGTCCGCCAATTGGCCAGTTATTGATGTACCAGGCGAGCAATATGGTTGTTGTGATAACGGCAATCATCGCAAACAGGTGTATCTTTGAACGTAAATAGCGGATGCTTTTGTTGTAGTCGATACCAAGGTACATGCCGATGGTGTAGGCACCAAGGAAAAATACGACCGATTGTGCCGACAGCAAGATCGATGTCCTAGAAAACAATAATGGTAACAATGCCATAACTAGTACTGCCGCTGGTGTCTTGCGGACTAGAAACCAGATTATTGGCGTAAGCAAGAACAGTAGAAATAATACAGGGATGTACCAGTACGGGAGGGCAGCGCTACCCAGTAAAATATTTTTGAGCAGCGTCTTTAGATATGGAACCGGTCCACCTCGGTAGATGTAGAAAAACCCATTGGCAACTTCAACGTGATAGTCTACGAAAGTAAATAGGGCTGACATCACGATATAGGGAAATAATACATTCTTTGTCCTGCTGTAGAAAAATGCCACCCAGCCGCGTGCCGCAGAAACGACGGAAAACAGCAGGCCCGATATTAGCGAGAAATATATCGTTGTATTATGCCACAACACTTCATTGATGGCGGTTAGCAGTCGCTCTGGTTCGTATTCTCCCACCACTTGCTGGTGGTGATAGAGGTAGGTACCGCTGACATGTGCCGCTACGATAAAGAGAATTGCTACGCCGCGAAAACCGTGCACATCTTGTAGGTACGGCGATTTTTTTTCTGGCATAATAATCTGGTAATTTCCGACTGGCACACGGAGGTTACCAGGTATGAGTAGAGAAATTCAGCAGCAATTCCGAATACGATCGCTTACCGCCGCTCCCATCTGTCGCTAGATACAATACCCGTCCGTGGTGTAGTCGAATTTGTCCGAAGTCCAACTCGATAGACGACGCGACCTCCCGCGTCTCGTTACCGGAGGATGGCGAGGTTTCCGATGATATTGGGGCTTCAGCGAAACGTCGTGGCAGGCAATGAAGCGTCACAAAGTTACTTCAGAAAGATCTGCCACAACGGTGGGGCCGGCGAGGTCTAACCCGAGGGGAATCCTCCCCCCAACGTTAGATTAATCTTTTCGTTGGCTATAGGACACCGCACCCTGCGTTGTACTGCTCTCCGTATGTATAACGTGTCCTCTAACCAACGCGAAGATTTCGGTTTTGATGTGAGGTCGGAGCTAACCTCTATTCCACACTTCAGCCTTCGTCCACGGCCTTCATGCTTAACCGGATACGGCCCTGTTTATCTACCTCCAAGACCTTGACCTTTACGACGTCACCCTCGGCGAGATTATCGCTCACCTTTTGGACACGCTCGTTGGAGATCTGGGAGATGTGTACCAAGCCATCACGACCGGGCAGGATAGTCACAAAGGCGCCAAAGTCCATGAGTTTGGCGACGCGCCCTTCGTATACTCGACCCACCTCCACATCGGAGGTAATCTCTTCGATACGCCGTTTGGCCTCTTGGCCGGCAGCGAAATCAACCGAGGCGATCTTGATAACGCCATCGTCGGTAATATCGATACTCGCCCCTGTCTCTTCGGTAATAGCGCGGATGGTTACCCCACCCTTACCAATAACATCGCGAATCTTTTCCGGATTGATACGAATGGTAATAATCCGAGGGGCATATTCCGACATTTCCTCGCGGGGCTTGGTGATGACGGAATTCATTCGGGAAAGGATATGTAGCCGTCCTTCTCTCGCTTGAGCGAGGGCCTGCTCCATAATCTCCCGCGTAATGCCGTCGATCTTGATATCCATCTGGAGGGCAGTGACCCCTTCTGAGGTGCCTGCCACCTTGAAATCCATGTCACCGAGGTGATCTTCGTCGCCTAGGATGTCGGAAACCACGGCGAAACGGTCCCCTTCCTTGATCAGACCCATGGCAATGCCTGCCACGGCGGACTGGATGGGTACACCGGCATCCATCAAGGCCAGAGAGGAACCGCATACGCTGGCCATAGAGCTAGAGCCATTGGATTCCGTAATCTCGGAGACCACGCGCACGGTATAGGGAAACTTGGTCATGTCCGGCATGACCGCTAACACCCCACGCTTGGCCAGGCGACCATGCCCAATTTCGCGACGCTTGGGGCTGCCAACCATACCGGTCTCGCCTACCGCATAGGGGGGGAAGTTGTAGTGCAGAATGAAGGGCTCTTTCCGTTCTCCTTCAATGGCATCGATGATCTGGGCATCGCGGGCGGTACCCAGGGTTGCCACCACCAAAGCCTGCGTTTCGCCACGAGTAAACAGGGCTGAACCGTGAGTACGCGGTAACACCCCCACCCGTGCGGTGATAGGACGTACCGAGCGGGTATCGCGTCCATCGATCCGTGGCTTTCCATCTAGGATCTGGCCACGAACCACCCGGCGTTCCAACTTCTCGATGGCATTGCGTACGACATCGGCCGCAAAACGCGGGGAATCACCCGCACTAAGCTGCGCGAGGATCTCCGCATTAACCTGCGCTACTTGGTCCTGACGGGCGAGTTTCTCAGGGATCTGGTAGGCAGCCCGCAAGGACCCTTCCCCTATCTCAGCTACCGCCGCAGAGACTTCCTCGTTGCTGGCCGGAGCGGTCCAAGACCAGCGTGTAGGATTGACCTCAGCGGTCAACTCCTTGATCGCTTGGATAGCCGTCTGCATCTGGGCGTGACCATACATCACCGCCCCAAGCATCACTGCCTCAGACAACTCATTGGCCTCAGATTCAACCATCAGAACCGCTGTTTCCGTACCCGCCACCACTAAGTCCAGCCGTGAGTCGGCAAGCTGCTTGGCAGTAGGGTTGAGGACATATTGCTCACCGATATAACCCACCCGGGCAGCCCCTAAAGGCCCATTGAAGGGTAACCCGGAGACGGCCAATGCCGCAGAGGCACCGATCATGGAGGGGATATCTGGGTCAATCTCGGGATCCAGTGACATCACCGTAGCGACGACCTGGACTTCGTTGGTAAAACTCTTGGGAAAGAGCGGGCGCAAGGGTCGATCAATGAGGCGAGAGGTCAGGGTTTCCTTCTCTGTGGGACGCCCCTCACGCTTAAAGAAACCACCTGGGATCTTGCCGGCGGCATAGGTACGTTCTTGATAATTAACTGTGAGCGGGAAAAAATCCCTACCTTCCAATGCTTCCTTATTGCCCACTGCGGTTACCAACACCACCGTATCACCCAGGCTGACGAGTACAGCGCCACTCGCCTGGCGTGCGATCTCGCCGGTCTCCAGGGTGACCGTGCTCGCACCATATTGAAACGTTTTCTTAATTGGGGTCACGACGAACTTCCTTCAAAGGGGTGAGGATCGACGGGACACCATTACTTGCGCAAGCCCAGACGGGAGATAAGGGTATGGTAACGGTCGTCGCTCGAACGCCGTAGATAATCCAACAGTTTGCGGCGTTGGCTCACCAGACGCAGCAATCCACGGCGGGAGTGGTGGTCATGGACGTGGGTCTTGAAATGGCCAGTCAAGTGCTCGATACGAGCCGACAGCAACGCCACCTGGACCTCTGGTGAACCGGTGTCAGTGTCGGAACGGCGATGCTCCTGGAGGATCTGGCTCTTCTGTTCAGCGGAAAAAGACATGTGGACAAAACTCCAAAGGGGGATGCTCAATGATTACCAGAAAACCACATACCCACAGATAATCAACAGGTTACAACATTTTATGCGGGGTTCTGGCAATTTGTACGATTAGACGATCTTCTGTGGCTCCCCCCCATTTTACGGGCGGACCATGGATTTGAACAAGCCGCCCATAGTGGGTGCAGGGCAAAAGCGTTAGAGTTTCAATGGGTTCTGGCGATTTCTATGGTCCTTTGCCTTTGAGTAGTGGGCGGGTTCCCTGTCTGGGGTTGTTGACATGGTTACGATGCAGAGAAATACATGCCAACATCGCTCACTGGGTGGCATTGCTTGCCGCAAGGCTTCGCACAAATTCCCCTTACGTACAAACTTCTACAATGCTGGAATTTGGAAACTAGAGGATCGTCAAATCTTCCTGCCTCCGGTCAAAGAGAGGGCACCGGGGGTAAGGTTTGGAGTTTCCGATAATAGACATTATCCGAAACCTAAAACCTCACCCCCCGGCCCCCTCTCCTGGCCAGGAGAGGGGGCCGGGGGGTGAGGTTTTTGATAATGTCTAATGCCTAAAGTCTATTCCATCAATGTCCCAGCAGTGCTTGAAGGTCTTTAAGGTCCACCGGCTTGAGCAGATGATGGTCGAAACCGGCACGTTGGGCGCGTTCTGAGTCGTGGTCCTGGCCATAACCGGTTACTGCCACCAGGCGTAGATTTCCCTGCCGATGCTCGGCACGTAAACGTTGTGCTACCTCATAACCGTCCATATCGGGCATGGCGATATCGAGAAATACGATGTGAGGCATGAACTCTCGTACCGCATCCAAAGCCATGTGCCCATCTAAAACCACCCGTACATCGTGACCCAGCACTTCCAGTAATGCACCAAAGGAAATGGCCACGTCTTCGTTGTCATCCACCACCAGAATACGGCTTGTTGGGGTACTCGCGTTGAGATGATTTAACGGAAATGCGGTGGACTCTTTTACTGGCGGCGTGGCCATGGGGAGACGCATCGTGCGTTCATTGCCCTGCCCTGGCCCTAAATTGACTGCCCGAGTCGTTCCACCATGGAGTTCCACCACACGTCGGACTACAGCCAATCCGATACCCGGTTCCTTTTCCGGTTGCTCCGGATCTCCTGGGATCTCCCCGTAGAGATCGAAGATGCGTGGCAGAAGGTCGGGTGGAATCTCACGGCCATTGTCTCGTATTGCTATGACAATCTCCGTTTTTTCCTGGCGTACCACGAGTTGAATCCGTCCACCGGGGCCAGTGTAATAAGCCGCGTTGTGGATGAGATGTTCTAGGGCTTGAGAAAGACGTTGGATATCGGCATCCACCCAGAGTCCTTGGTCTTCCGGTTGGATTATTTCCAAGGTTTGGTGTTGGTCATCCAACAGTGGTTGTGCCCATTCCATCGCCTGATTGATTACCTCTGTCAGCGGTAATCGATCCTTATTTAACTCGAATTGGCCGCTTTCCAGTCGTGCCAAGTCCTGTAATTCGTCGACCAAACGAGCAAATTGGCCGATCTGGCGGTCAATTACCGTTATGCACCAGCGTACCTCGGACTCTCCGGGTAGCTTGTGGTGCAAGAAGCGGGCGGCGTTGCGTACTGGCGAGAGATGATTACGGAGTTGGTGACCGATTGTGGCGAGGAATTCGTCTTTGCGCCGTTGGGCCTCGCTGTTTTGAGCAGCTTGGTGGCGCAGGGCAGCCTTCATTTCGACGTTGCGACGATTGGCCTCGGCTACGAGCCGCTGTGCCTGTTCTAATTCGGCGTTGCCCACTCTATCCCTTCCCTCAGAAGGGCGCCGGTTTTGGACAAGACGTAAGGACAGGGCTACGTAGTGTGGTGGGGAACCGTCATTAGATAGTGACCAGCAACGGAGATCGGCGGGAATGCCGCCCGGAAGTGTGCAGGGGACCTCATCGTAAACGTCATCCCCCGCAAAACAACGCTCTAACGGAGACAGTATCTGTTTCAGAAGGGTGGGAGATTGGATATCGCGTAATGAGCGTCCCACGATGCTTGTGCTTCCCCCCAAAAGGCTAATGAAGGCGGCATTAGCGGTGTTGCAAATCAACCCGCGACCTACGATGCAAAGGGGATCGGGGAATTGCTCGAAAAATCGGGTATGGAGAGCGAGGCGACGGTCGGACAAGGGTAAGTACCAGAATAGGGCTGCTTAGAAGGTCGGGGAGCAGGAGGTAACCGATAAGATGACAATTCGCCAACGTTGCCGGTCACGATGAGTGGAGTCCCTGCTGCTACATCAACCCCGTAGGTCGTCAGGTGATCGCAGCAGTGGAGTGGCAACTAGAGAGAGTGCGATGGTTCCGCGTGCGGTCATCACTCAAGCCGCCACACAAGGGCAAAACAAAGGGAAGGCAACGCTGCATAAGGCAATGATTTACTTGGTCGAGGTGAGAGGATTTGAACCTCCAACTCCTGTCTCCCGAATGGGTTTCTGACCATATTACCCGCTTAAACTTCATATTACTAGCTGCTGCTTTTTTCCTTGTAAAACAGGGAACAGCACCTTGTCTTACCTTACCAGGGGCTACCCTGATTTACCTTTGGTTGCTTGCATGATTTACCCCGATCCGGGGGGCGTTCTTTTCAACCCCCTGTTAATAGCTGGCAACCCTCCGCATTGCGAAACACAAAATCGGGATTTCCGATTAAGTGCTGGGTAGCAACTTGGGCTAACTACTCATTTTCAGAACTTTGATCTTGCAAATCCGGTTTCTGATGCGTTGCCCCAGCCTGATATAAAATCGTACCGTTGGTGCTATCTGAAGTAGTTACAATTTCTCTTCTACTCTCTGATTTCCTAATCGTCCCCACAATCCCTCTCTTCCCATTTTTCATTCATTCCCCATTCCCCGGCAACGCCCCAAAAACCTCCGCCGGATAACGGACAAGACTCCCGGTTTCCGGATCCACCGCCTGCCAGCCCAACCAGCGCCACGCCTCCCCGCCGGTTGTGATCACCCGGTTTTCGCTCAATTCCAGACAGGCCCAAGCGCTGTTAGGGAACGTCCGCCACTGCCGCAATTCCTTGCCACTGGTCACTTCCCACAAGCGCAGGCTGCTGTCCCCTGAAGATGACAGCAGGGTGCGTCCATCGGGGCTGAAGGCGCAGCCGTAAACCGGACCACCGTGACCGTTCAACGCTGCCAAGCGGAATGGAACAGAGGGAAGGGAAAGGTGGCTTTCCGGCAGACACCGGGCATAACGCACATCGGTGCTATCCGACGCCAACCCTTCCGCACGTTCTAGCCCGCAATGCAACGCGAGTGATGCGGTTCATTCTTCACCACACCCTACGCGGCCTTTTCGTCCTCCCTCTCTCTCCTTGGGAAAATTGGGGAGGGGAAACGTGCCAGAAGGTAATTTTCTCACATTGGCAAATTTGTTTCTATGCAATATGGTATTTGCTTCGTGGGAGATTTTGCGAATAGATGCTTGTTCAACCCTGGAATAGAGAGGTATGTTGATGAAAATGTTACGGTTATTATTTACCACACGTTGTGTCTGCTTGCTGGTGAGTTTGCTTCCTGTCGTTACCGAGGCGGTGCCAGCCTCCGTCGCTCAGGGGTCTCAAGTCCTTGCCGTTAAACGTAATCAAACTATTGGAGTGGTCACCATTACTCCAACTACTTTGACGATCGGTCTTATTGCTAAAGCCGAGGCTACGGCAACTTCCGAACTGCCGGTGAGTTTTAGCTCCAGTACGCCCGCTATTTGTGCCACTAGCGGGATGAATGGCAGTTTTGTTTCGGCCATTGCTACCGGTACTTGTACGGTGGTTGCCAATCAAGCGGGTAATGCAAATTACAACGCGGCTCCACAGAAAACCAATAATGTCACCATTGGTAAAGTGGATCAGGCAATCGGCACGATTACTTTCGAGCCAATTACCTTGAACGTTGCTGGGACCAGCATCGTGGTTGCTAATTCCACTGCTAATCTGCCGGTGAGTTTCAGTTCCACTACCCCAGCTATCTGCACAATCGGTGGACCCGATGGTGATACGGTAACGGGCGTTTCGGTGGGTAATTGTATCGTGGCCGCTACTCAGCCAGGTAACAACACCTACAGCGCTGCACCTCGGAAAACCAAAACCATCAGTATTACCAAACTTCCTCAGACGGTTGGTACGATTAGTTTTAGTCCGACAACTTTGGCGGTGGGGCGGCCGAATATCGTGAGCGCTACGGCGACCTCGGGATTGCCGGTAACTTTCACCTCGGGTACGCCAAATATCTGTGCGGTGAATGGTGGGACGGTCACCAATATCTCGGTGGGCGCTTGCATGATTATTGCCATTCAAAGTGGCAATACTCAATAGATATGCCCCTAAATATCAAAAGGTAACCTATTGAACAATATAATGATTCCTTAGGTTGCAAAGGCCTGCGACCAATAAAATGACCTGATCGCCTATGTTCCTTATTCGGTTTCGGAATTTAATGGTTAAAATTTGGAAGTTTTTCATATCCCCAATCAAATGTTCTACAGCGACACGAACTCGGCTAACTACTCGATTTTCCTTTTTTTGTTTAGGGGTCAGAGTGGGATCTGGATTATTTTTCGACTTTCTTGGCTTCTTGTGTGGAATATGGATATCCTTGAAAGTGGGGTACAAATCTTTAATTCCCTGATACCCCAAATCAACCCAAACCTCAATAGAAGAGAGTCCCGGTTGTTTTGAGTCTAACTCTTCTTTCAATAAAAGACTTGCCCCTAAATAATTTTTCTTATATGTTTAAATCTGTTACTCAAGACAATACGTTCGCCAAATTTGATGACCACAGGAAGTTAGAGGGTATACTTAGCGGCCACTAATCCAGCTGCTCGCAGGGGAGGGCACTGGTCTATTTTGATTCTTGCTATAATCGATTGAAAATTATACACTATTCTATCTTAAGCTAAAATCATCCCATTTCCTGATAATTTGAAGAAGCTCTTAATGTTGACCACAATCCGCTGCCTTCATTGCAATTCTGAAGACTGCCGTATCTCCAAAACTTATAATACATCCAGCAACGGCAGCAGAAATCTTTATGAATGCAATAGCTGTCGGAATGTTTTTTCAGAAACAAAAGGAACATTTATGGAGAATATAAAAAAACCCATAAGCCTGATTGCAAAGGTACTCCAGGCGCGAAGTGAGGGAATTGGCCTTAACGCTGCCTGCCGACTTTTTGAAATAGCAAAAAATACGTTATTAGAAATTGAAAATAAGAAATAAGAATAAGGGAAGACAAAATCGTAAGCGAGGCCGGAAACGTTCTAAATAATCCAAGTTGCCACCTATTCAAAATTCGGGATCGCATCCAATCGTCCCCCCTCAATCCCCCCGTAAACGGGGGGAGGTCTGCGGTCTACTCCCTCCCCGTTTACGGGGAGGGCTGGGGAGGGGGCAAGTAGGTGGCAACTTGGGTTAAGTAGCAACTCTAGCAATTCCCCGGGTTACAAAATACAAAATCAGGGTTTTCGGTCAAGCATTAGTTAATTCAAGTTGCTACCTAGTGTCTGGCCGAAAACCTCGGTTTTATACACGTTCATACATCGTTCCCACGCTCCGCGTGGGAATGCATCCCGCGACGCTCCTGCGTCGCG
>CAUYTY010000184.1 GCA_963575655.1 Gammaproteobacteria bacterium
GAATGTGATGAGATGTTTAACAAATCCCTGATTGCTTACGTCGAACTCAGGTTAGCCTAAGTTGCTATGGTGAATGATGAGATTATTTTGTTCAGAGCACCATCCAGAGAAACCAAACAAACCATCAACACGTAGCAAAAAAGAGGGGGACCTATGCAGGCCCCCCTCCCCCTCTCTTCGTTTGTTGCTGCTGGCACGGTGTTTAACGCGGTATTATTCAACCGCTGTTAGGGAGTTACGCGTTTTGCGATCTCGGCAGAGACGCCGGGAACGCGATTATTCTTGCGGTACATGTAGTCACCCACCAGACCACCTACCACGGCACTGGTCATCATAGGAAATTGACTAGTTGCCACAGTGCGGACGATGACTGTAGTCCCTACCCTGCCCACAGCCCTACCTACAACTCCAGGTACGGCCCGGCTCATTACTGCGCTGCCTGGTAATAGGTTGTAAACCAAAACGCCCGCAAGGGTACCCAATCCGATGGATAATGCTCGGTTGTCAAAGAGTGCAACATCCGTATTTTCAGACGCTTGATTCACAACATCAATGGCTTGCATCGCCGCACGGGGTACGGCCTGGGGAGCCAGCGCTGGCACCGGATCAGCGAGGGCAGATCCAGCGAAGATGAGGGACAGGGCAGCAAAGGTCAGCCTCTTAGTTGGCTTCATCGGTTACATTCTCCAGTTGGTTGGTAACAGAACATCACCAGGTCTCCGAGAAGCCCCTGCCTTTGGGCACGGGGAAGAAGGGAGACGTTAAATTTACCGGTCTTTCCCGGCTGTCAGCCGCAAAGGCGCTCGCGACTTACGCCGGCGATGTGTTCTTCGACGATTAATCCTGTCGTACAGCACACCTATCGTCGCCTCCCTGCTTCAACAACAGCAGCAGAGCTAAGAATGGGAAAGTATCCGTAGATGCCGACATCACCCAAACACAGCTCACTCATTTGCCTAAACTTTCAAAAGTATTTCCATCAACAGCGCCTCACAAGTTATCAACGCTGGCTGGATAGATTAACTATGGCGTATGACTAAGTAGTGCTACCACAACTCCAGATAGGTCATTATAGGCAGCATTCACGACCAAGCGCGCATTAGCCTCCTTCAACCAACGGGTAACAACAGCGGTGGCAGGACCATCAATTTTCGTAATCTGCTCCACTGCACCGCGCAGATCGTCCTCGGTCAATCGATCGACAACAGAGATGACCAACTGCTGCCGAGGAGTGGGTTTCACTAGCGATGAAGTGAACGGAGCGACGGCCACATTTAACCAACTAAATGCCCAATCGGTCCAGGTTTGGTCACCTTCCTCCAGCAAGGGTTGAAGCTTGGGAAGCAGGATAAGTCCAAAACTGTCCCGAAGTTCGGATATTGTGGCGACACCCACCGCTGCATAGGGTTCAAGAGTCGCCACTACTCCGGATAACTCCGTCTCCCCCCGCTCTAAGTGACGAACGAGAGTCAACTCTGGTTCGAAGGGAAGGTGAGTCTGGCTGGCAATACGGAGTTGGAGCAGAGCCAGTGCGAGACGACTCTCCCGAAGTTGAACAGAAATTGCCCCTTGCGGGGTCGCTGGTTCACCCGTTCGCACCCCCCCGATGGACTTAAGGCTCGCCAGGGCCTGCTCGGCCAGAGCGAGTCGTTCGTCGGTCACGTGGCCAGCCGCCTCCAGGGCATCAATCCGTTGAGACAGTTCTGCGATGGAGGCAGGTGATGATGGACTACCACCTTCCTGCAAGGCAAGGGTCACACCACCCACCATCAAGGAGACGACCAGTGCTCCCGTCAGTATGGGGCGATACCAACCCTGCCCACCGCGAAGGAAGGCCACCCCTTTAATGCGATGAGCAGAGAAGGGTGAGGAAGGCGGTGGAGAGGGGAATTGCGTCATTAGTATCGTTGACCCAGGATTCCATCAGCAAAATAGTACACTATTTTTTAGACTCTTTCTCAAGTGCTCGTATGCTACGGTCTACCCGCTGGATGGCACGCATCAAGGTGCTGCTCTCTTCTCCGAGAAAAGTTTGCCTGGGCGACATGACGAAGGCCACATCTGGCAGCGGCAGAAGAATTACCTTGAGGGTAGAAACCTGATAATCGCCACTGAGATTGACGGTCATTACGGTTTTTATGATCTTACGCTGCAGAGATGAATACATCCCTGGACTCTTTTGCTCCCACTCTTCCACCTGAGATTCAAGGTACTCGTAGTCGGCCTCACTGAGTTCACGTGCCTGGCCAAATTTGAAGCTCAGACCCGGGATAATACCCACATCAGTATTGATTTCCTTGAGTTTGTAGCCAGCATAGGACAACAGCTTAAAGAGCTGAACCGCATCTTGCTTGGATACTGAAGCCAGGCTGCTGGGGGTAGGAGGCGTTATCCAGTAAAAAACGTTGTCACGCAGGGTACTCCAAACCCATCCCACGGTCTGCGTCGAATAATTCCAGACGGTGCCCACTAGCGTCGGGCGTTCATCGACCATATCGGTAGGATAAGAGACCACCGCTTCAACCATGCCACCAGTTGGAGGGGGAGGGGTCGCACTAGTAGCGGTAAGCGGTACAGCAAGCAAAGCGATAACCAACATCGTTCCCGCTAGGCGACGAGTAAATAAGTTGCTATTCATTTTGTTCAATCCTCTCTATGAAGTAACTCGTCAGCGGTCGATAATACTAAGCCGCAAACTGGCCTCGCGAATGCTGTTACGCCTTTCCTCCTCGACGGGGAATACGCCAATTTTGGACAGATAGCCACTTGGTCCAATGGTGGATTCGCGGGTAACCTCGGTAATGAATTCCCTTAGGCCAGACACCATGCCTTTGCCTCGATAGTTTTTGATGTGGGCCTTTTTGACCAAAAAGTAGAGATACCTGATAAAGGGATACCGATGATTGGATACCGTCTCATAGTTTGGCACCACTCCATCAAATGCCTGTACCTTAAGAAATTCTTGGTGTTCGGTAGCGAAGCGCAGAGGGAGTACCGCCAGGGTCCCGAGGGGAGATGCAGCCAGGGTTTGTACTACGTTTCGATCGTAGGGGGTGTCCAGCTCAACAATACGACCGTCACTACGCAGGGAGACACATTGTTTTACCCGATCCTCCGCGCCAAAGATGGTTTTGATCTCGAGGATGCCGCGACAGGCTCCCTGTAAAATCCGATCATCCATAAAGCCACGTCCACCCAAGCTGGAAACGGGAATGATCATGCGAATTTCAGTGTTTGGTAGATTGGGATCCACCTCGTGCCAGCGGTTATAACGATTAAGAACGAAGTCATTCACGTCTCTTGGCAGTTCGGCGGCGATGGCTCGATACAGGGAGTTTAGAGTTAAAGGGTAATCCTGGTCGTCACGGCGTGAGACAAAACCACTTGCTTCGTAGCCTACTAGGATCTCAACGATATCGTTCACCCCATGGGCACGACAGGCATCAAGCTCAGTGGAGCGAATGCGACGAGAGACTGCCACAATGTCGGGGGTATCCAACCCGATACCGGCACAAAAAGCCTCGATACCCCGAGCCGAACCCCGATTGGCGATGATCGCCGGCGGAAGTCCCGCATTTTTGGCCAAATGCTCCATCACCGCCGCAGTGTAGTTCTTCATCAGCGTTGAACCGATGATGTACATAACTTGACCGGTTGTTCGCTCCGGTGGGAGCCCCTGAGACTCTACCGCCCACCCAGGGAAGGAGGGAAGCACCATCGAGAGGATTGCTCCCGCTAACCACTTGGTACCTGTCAATCGCCTACTCTGTATCATGTTAATACCTCTTAAACAATTTGGTAAATAGCTGCCTACCTACTCTAACTCAAGCGGCTACCTGGTGAACCACTATTTCGGTAGGGAATGCCGGCGCGACAAGTTACGAGCGGCAACTGGGGTTAACTACCCCCTCCCCCCTCCGCACGATCTTATAGTAAGGTTACTTTGATCGCTTTACTTCGCATAATACTTTATAATACCTCTGTAACCTGTTGAACTTATATAATAGGGGCTCCTCTTGCGGGGGGGGTCCCAATGGGGCGTTGCATCGCAGGTGCCCGTGCCGCTGCCCGCGCTGCTGCAGCCGCCCGTGCTGCTGCGGCCTGTGCCGCTGCAGCACGGGCGGCTGCAGCACGGGCGCGTTGCGCCGCCCGCCGAGCAGCACGAATGGCTGCGTACTTCTTCTTCTTTTTCTCGGCCTTGCCGTGGTAGACGAGGTAACGTTTTTCGATTTGACCAGTGAGACGCGTTCTGAGGTGCGGCCAGGAAAGGCCTGCCGCTAAAACGGTGGCCAACAAGAATTGGACAACGATCTGCCTAAGCATAAAGGATTCTGGAGGGATCCACTTGAGAACCTCGTAGGCAGTTAGGCCCCAGATGGCCGCACCAGCAACCAGCCCTATTCGCCCCACTGAGGAAATAATCCACCACAGCGTAAAGGTTTGGACGAACAGCAACGCTAACCCTCCAAGGACCTTGAGGACGCCCGATCCCTCTGGAGACATCACCCAATGGTAATAGGAGTGTCCAAAGGGGTTGTAGGTCATCATAACCAGCGCCGCGCTTGTCAGCCAATGTATCAAATAGCGGCGAGGGGTGAAGTCGGTAAATACCATTGCCATCGGCGGGTAATACCTCTTAGTCCAAGGGTTAGTGAACGCCGTAGGGTTGCAGTTGTCTACGGGAAGTGGCAGTTACGGAGACAGGAAGGGATTTTACGCTATCCTTCCCGCTTTCCAACAGGCACCGAGAAGGCTTAGGATTCGTCCCACAGTTTTGTAATTCGTATTATCATTCTCCACCGAATCATGGTCGCTGCATGGGGGGCAAGCGATGAAAAAACCAGGGGTGTACGATAGCGGCATGGGCCGCAGGGGGGCCTATCAGTTACTTGGGGTTTTGACCTCGGGTGAGGGATTGGGTCGAGTGTTAGTCATGGTGCTGGCAGGGCCGATTGTCGGTGGCTCCAGCGCCAAGGGTAGTGAGGGGTAGCGGTGAGCGGACCGGCCTTTGGTATTCCCAGCTTGGCCGTGCGTTGGCTGGGCGCTCTGTTTGCGGTACTTGCCACCTACAATCCAAGTGGCAGTTCCTATGTCCACTGGCTCGTGGACCTCTCTGATCATCGTTGGTCGCTAAAGGCGTTGGTGGGCATCATGCTGGTGGTCATAAACATGACCTTCTACTACGCTAGCATGCGTTCCCTGCGGAGCAGTGGGATGTTCGCTGCCATCATCTTTTGCATCACTGCGGTGTGGACGTTATTGGACTATGGCTATTTGCAGACTCTTACCTTCCAGACGTGGATCACGGTGATCCTGGTGCTGTCGGGTAGCATACTGGCGCTGGGCATGTCCTGGTCCCATATCCGTGGCCGTCTTTCCGGACAGTCCGACTCCAATGACGTTACCCTCTAAATGAGTTCTTTTTCTCACTGGCTTGGCCGTATGCTCAGAAAAGTGGTGCGGTTTCTGGGGGCGCGGCTTGATGCGTGGGCGGTGGGGCTGCATAGACGGTTTACCGCATGGCTAACGGTGATAAGGCTGCGGTTTGCCGCCTGGGCATCGTGGCGCCATCCGGTGTGGCTGGTGGCGCTAGCGTTACTGGTGGCGGTGCTGATCTTGGTGCGCGGCCCCTCCCACCCGGTAGCGCCGGTCCACCGACCGGTGCCGTCTGTCGTTCCCGTTAGCCCCCCCAAGCTCGGCACCGGGATGGATGCCGCCATTGTTGCAGCCTTGGCTGGTGCACGGCAGGAAGCTGTTGGCCTGGGGCAACGTCGGGTCGCGGCGCTGGTAGGCACGCTTGCACAACGGGTACAGACCGTGTTCGTGCCCTGGTACCTGTCTTTTGGGCGGCGTAAGTTGGAGGAGATACGCGCCTACAACACCTTCGCCATGAGCTGGATAGGGGGTCTTGCCTCGGGAAACTTCCAGGACGAATCGCGTCGAATCCTGGTCAAGACTTTCGAGGATGAGTTTTCGGCACGAGTGCTCACCCCAATGGAGACGCGACAGGCCCTCCAGGCCATCGGCCGCGAGGTTGCCCAGGACTATGGATCGCGAGTGACGTTGGCGTTGCAGAACATCCAGGAGCGGCGCGCCATCTCTTTCCCTAAGTGGCAGAAATACCTTGAAAAGCTTCCGCCGGGGCAACTTTCCCTGGCGGCCAAGCCGATGGTGGTGCCATTGCCCGCGCTGGCTGCTCCGGATCCGATCCGGGAAGTCCTGGGAGAGGATATTGGAAAGACTCTAGTAGACCGCTTTACCCAGTTTCCTAGTGTCGCTTCCGACCACAGCGACCTCCAGGTGCGGGATGGCAGGAGCATCTTTGAGGTGGGTAGGAACGCCTGGGCCTACTACGGGTCGTATGTGATCTACTGGATCGTGCTGATTTCTCTGATCCGTAGCGGATTTATCCCCATTAACCTGTCGGGTGCCTTAGTCGGGTGGTTAATCTGGGAGACCTTCGCCTGGGGCAGTTGGATCACCTGGGAGTCTCTCGATTTCGAACAAACCCGGCTACAAATGGAGCCCCTTATCGTGCATCATTCGGATAATTATTTCGTCGGAATGCGTGCTACGCTCACTGACCCCGGCCCGGAGGGTCCGTTTCAGGTACTGCATGTACTGGAACGAAGCTGGGAGGGGGGTTAGCATCTCCAGCGTTGAGCAGGGGGAGGGCTCGTGCCAAACGAGCATCGATCTTCGCCTGCTCCTCTGCAAGCCAAGTCTTTCGTAGATTCTGGTGCTCATTCTCTAACACCCGATGAACCTCAGCCTCCAGCCCTGCCCTATGGATACTAGCGTCGGTCTGGCTGATCATGTAATCAATGCTGAGGAAGGCCATCACTGTGGCCGCCAAGGCACTTGCACTTCCTAGCAAGGTTTCCCCCTGATGACCAATCGCCTCTCCGGCGGCAGTCACTGCTGCGGCAACGGGTGGCCGTATGGTGAGTCGTGCCAGTAGGGGCCGAGCGGCACGGGCTTTGATGGGACCAGTAGTCGTAGCAATCTCGGCAAGGATGGGGACCTCCTCGGTGGTAGGTAAAGACTCTCCAGGTTCTTCACCCAGTTGCATAGGCAGCGTCCGACCACGCAGGAGCGCTACCGTATGCAAGGTATCTGTCACGACGGCATCTACGGTAGGCCGCATCTCTGCAAGCCAACGTTCGTGAGCACTCCGCAACGCGGGGATACCACCGGCAGGGTGGAGAACAATTTCGTCGAACTTGGTCGCAATCAAATCATCCCAGGCCGAATCAATCCGCTCTAGACGGGGCGACTTAACGAAAGGAAGGGTAATGGCGGTTAACATTCCCTCTCGAAGAAACCTGTAACCAGTACGCCACCCGAAGGCCCATTCGCCAAAAGCGGGAACCTGGTTGTGGAAATCCGCGAACAAGGGGTCCAGAACCGCGTCCAGGCGCTCGGCAGCGGTAGCCGCAAGCAAGTGGGTATCACGCTCAACCAAGGTCTGACTGGCGGCGGTAAACCGTTCAGCGGTCGCGATGGAGACCGCTGCAACCTCCTTGCTGGATTCCCGTGACAGACCAAGCAACACCACAGCAAACAATCCCACGCCGGCCACAGTTGCGACCAAGCGGAAGGGGGCTAACGATGAAGATAGCCAACCAACTCCTGCGGGTAAGTCAATCAGTTGCGGGAGTGTCGATATTTCAGTACGACTTTGATCGTGAGAGAGTCTCATACGGAATCCACGGGAACCACCAGGCTTTAGCCAGGTAGGGAAATTAAGGTGTGACGGTGTAGTCACCTAAGCTTTTCACAACCACACCGACCTGCTGGCTTTCCACCAGCTCGGGCTTTGTGGTTTGGCTTAAACAGCAGGACCTAGCAACGCTACCAACGCCTCGCGACACAACATGCCACCCTGTTTGAGCTTATTTAAACTCCGCAACAACCCATCTCTTTTGGGAAGGTTCAGTGTAGGAAGAGCATGGATACTTTGCAAACAATCCACCTTATAGTAGCTTACCACTTTCGTGAGAGTGTTCGAGGCGGCGTTGATGGGTAGCGTGCAGGGTGGACGCACCTCGGGTATGCTACGAGCCTTTCGAGCCGATCGATTCAACAGCGGGTGATGTGTACTGCGATGGTGCCTGCGGGGTGACCATACTCGGACATTTCGCTTTTCTCGGGTCGAACGGATCTGTTATCAACCTTCCCTGCATGTACTGTATCGCTCCGGCTACCATTCGCCACTGAGGCATGAAAGGGGTCGGGCGGGGGTTCTACGGTCATGGATAAAACACATAAAAGCGGCTTGAGCCGCCTAGTAGCTTGGTTTCGTCGCTCCGATGATGAGGATGCAGCCATCCCTACGGAAGTCTCGCGGTCTCAGTCACGGGTGCGCCGCCCTTCGCTAGTGGCGGATTCTACGCGTGCGGGGATCGCCCATGCGGATCGTCCGCATGCCGATCCGATGCATAAGGATCGTCCTCACGCTGATCCAATGCGCAAGGAACGCCCTCGTGCGGAACCTGTGCAAGTCGAGCATCCCGAAGGCAAGCAAGTGCCGGCTGAGCACGTGCATTCGGCGCCTCCCGTCCATGCGGAGCATGGACACGGGGAGGCAGTTCCCCTGGAGCACGGCTCCATGGCCCACGCGGACCATCGACATGGGAACGGACATGGACACGGGCATGGTCACCACGATGTGCTGGTGGCGAAGGGCACAGGAGGACGGCTGGAACTGCACGGAAATACCCTGCACCTGACCAAAGGGGGGCTTTTTGGTTTCTTCGTGACCCTACTTGGTCTCCACGGGGGACATGCCCACCAGACCATCAGAGTCAGTGATATCTCCGCCATCGAGTTCGAGAAACACGGCGTATTTTTTCACTATGTACGCTTCTGCTATCCGGGCGCCCCGCGAGAGAGCGGCAATCATCTGCATGACATGATGGCGGACAACGCCCTGCTGATGAGTGTGTTCGACAATCGTGGGCTCTACCGCATCAAGGAACGGATTGAGCAGTCCATGGAAGCAAAGACATCATGAGGCTGGCTCACCCCCTGCTGGCGATCGGGGTACTTGTCCTAGAGGCCCTGCTGATCTGGTGGGCGATAGCGCAGATGAGACCGATGGAGGCCGCTGCAGGGGATGTGGCGATGGCCGCCGCTGTACCCGTTCCAGCGAAGCGGTGGGTGGTGTGGTACGGGGAGGATGGTCGAGTCCATCGGCAGCGGGTAGATGCCGACGCCTATGCCGAGTTACAGCACTCCCTGCACCAAGTGCGAGAGGAGGACCTCCACCGCCTGACGAGCCTCGTCGCTGAATATCTGCGCATTGATTTACAACCTGTCTTTGACGATCTCGCGACACGTCGAGATTCTTTCTTAGTTACCCTGTTTGATTTTGGTACCAGTAGCGCACTGCTGGGGGCTGCGTTGACTGCCGCCGAAAAAGCGCAGGAGGCCGCTGGTGAAAAAACACCGTTAGATTTAGTACGAGAGGCCGCTGCCGAAGAAGTGATCGACCGATTTCGTGCCCAGTTGATCGTCCCAGAGGCCACTTTGCGTGCGGTACGGGCTACTGCGGGGCGCTCGTTATCCCTATTGAGGCAAGACTTGCTGCAAGACTGCGACCGTTACGACCGAGCTTTTCGGAGTTTTGTTTTGGAATCAACCACTACCATGGAAACGCTGGACGCCAGTGCAGGTTGGCAGGTCGACATCGCCTGGCGGCCCGAGACCGCCACCTTCCGTTCTCTCTGCGCGGGATTGCGTCGTACCGATCCCGGTATCTACCTAGCAGAACCTCTCTTGCAAGAAATCTTCGCCAACGCGGAGCCCCCTCTGCGGGGTGAGGCGTTGGATCTGGTCCGTCCCATTGCGGAAACCGCTCTAGAAATAACCAAATACGGTGAAGATACTGCTACGTCCTTCAGCAAATGGGGGTTACCCCGGAGCTGGGCGCATCCGCCCGCGGTGTTCATGAGTTACGTCGCCAATACGCGAGTTCTGGCGCGTCGGGTGGGTGAGCGGTTGGATGTGCGTCGTTCGCGTCCACGTTTTCGGGTGGTATTGCAACAAACCCTGGATGAACTTCAGGCCAGTTTTACGGATCGCCTAAAACGTATCTGTAACGAATTCATCATCGCCGAATTGGAGCGCATTGAATTGGGACTGGCGGCGCGTGGTGAAGGTGTATGGAGTACTCCGTGAGCGGTGATTGGCAAGACCATCGCGTGTTGATGGCTTTGGCCAGCCTCGTACTCATGGGAGGGGTGATCGTCGCGGCTTTTAATATTTTGCCTTGGTTCCCAGGCAATCCTGATGCTGCCTACGTAACCCTAGGAAGCATCAATGCCTACGCAGGAGGGGGACCGGTCTTTGTTCTCGACGACGACCTTTTTCCTCATCAATGTGGTAAGGCCCACCTAACCCCGACGGGTGGATTAGATCTCTTCGCGTATGCTGACCCGGTTTGCCGTAATGGTGTTGCCACGTTGCGCCCCTATTTGATGGCGGCGGATCTGAGGGTCCCTTGGGCAGTGGTACCCAAGCTTGAGCGCAAAGATCTGAGCCATCTAGCGGGTCAGGTCATCGCACAGTGGGAGGAGGTGGGCTACCGGCTCATCCATAGCTCGTTCTTCGAACAATCCTATGCCCCAGTCATCAAAGACATCCTGCGTGGCGCTTTCCGTCAGGCATGGGTCTCCCCTGCCACTAGTCAGGCCCTGGCTCGAGCTGCGGAGACCTTCGACCGACGCCAGGTGGACCGCGTAATCGAGGGGATTATCCCGGTTTTCCTGGAAAAAGCGAAAAAGAACCTCTGGCAAACCCTGCGTAGCTATACCGAGGCCGTACTTAGTGGCGAAGACAAGGCCAATCAGGACGCGATGGCGCAGCTCGGGGCTGAAGTATTTGCCGATCCACGGGTTCATGCCCATTTGGCACAGACCTTTCCGCCCCTTTTGACCAGCCGAGAGGTGATGATCGTCGGTGCGGTAATGGCGAAGGAGTCGGGAAAGGCCATCTTCGATGACTCTCGGACCTTGCCTCTGTTGGGTCGATTACTGACGGATCAGCACTTTCTAAGCCTTCAACCATTCTCAGTCGAGGCCGAACACCTCGTCCGAGTTTTACCGGTGCGCCTCATGCGGTTGCGTCATCGGCTCGACCATAATCCCCTGGCGACTTATGTGTTACGTGCTATGGTGCGTGCCCGTCGAGATTTTCTCGTCCTTTTGTTGAGCCCACAACAGGAACGGCAGTTAGCCGACAGCGATCTACCACCGGGACCCGCATTGAGAAGAATAGAGCCGCCAATCACTCCACGGCGATAATGTTGGGGGAGATTGAAAGAAGTCGACGGCAACCCACCGTAACCCAAAGTATCGAACTGCATCGTAGCGAGGAAGTCCTGTATTAGCCCCTTCAAAGGTGAACTGCGGGGAAAGCTCGATACTTAACTTGTGATTAAAAAACTCTCTCCTATCTTGGAGGCAGAGGTTTTTCGGAGACTTTGATGAATGCCTCACCGGGCCTCACTGTTGAGGGCCTTACAATCGTCACTCCCACGGGCAAGGTATTGGTGGAAGATGCCAAATTCAGCCTTGCTGAGGGTGCGGTGGTATTGCTGGTAGGACCAAGCGGCAGTGGCAAATCCACTATCATCAAACTCCTCAGCGGATTACTGGAGGACGAGGGAAAGCCATGGCACATCGAGGGCACACTGATTCACGGTGGGCAAATCCATGACCTCGCTCACGAGCGTTGTGACATTGGGGGATTGGTATTTCAGAATTACGCCCTCTTCGATGACCTTACGGCGCAGGAAAATCTAGGTATCGCCCTGGATCATGCCGAGCATTCCGACCCGGCCCTGATGGAATATTTGCTGGATCTGCTCACCGATATTGAACCTCATCAGACCATCGCCTCTTCCAGCGGAGGACAGCGCCAGCGGCTTGCCATCGCACGGACTCTATTGGCCAACCGGCCGCTACTGTTGTTCGATGAGCCCAACTCTGGCCTCGACCCGTCCACAGCCCAGCGCCTCGGGGTGCTCATCCAAGACCTGTGTCGGCGGATGGGACGACCGGCGTTGATCGTTGCACACCACGTAGACGACATCCTGCCACTGGCGGACGCTGTCTACCTGCTAGATGTCCGAACCCGGACGCTACGCCCCCTACCTCTCGACCGAGAAGCGGTCGATGAGGCATTGCTGGCCGTGGGAGAGGAGGAAGAAAAGGTAGTTTCTTCGCTAGAGGCAACATCGAAATCGTCAGCGTCGACTACATCGGAGATCACTGATCGTTGGCGTCGGCGTCTAAAGTCACATCCTCCCCAGCGTTGGTTTTTTCGCTACCTCCACGAATACTTCTGGATCCTTTGGGGTTCACCTTTGATGCTGCTCTATATTTTTTCCGGGGCAGCCATCGTAGGTTTCGTTACTCTGTGGTTCGGTTTCAACTACGAATTATTGGGTGACGCGATCCGCTCCTTTATCCACGATGAATCCTTGGCGGGTATAGGATTTATCGAGGGCTACATTGGAGTGCCTCTAATCACATGTATCCTCATGGTGGCACGCAACAATGCCATCATTACTGCGGATGTAGGAAATCGTGTCCTTTCTGCCCAGTTTCTAGCGATGCGCAATCTCCACATTCCGGGGCGGCGTTATCTTACGGCGGCGATATTAATCAATACTCTAGCAGGAACACTGGTATTGGTTAGTGCTTCGTTGGTGGTTGCGGGCTGGACCTCGTTCAAAACTTGGCAGTTTCTATTTAATGAACAACCTTTTGAACTGTGGCAAGAAAATTTCTTTCACATACTATTGCGTGATTCAGCCGCTACTTGGCGTAACTTATTCTGGGTGGTGATGAAGATCTTGTTGAGTGGGGCTTGCGGTTCGTGGTTGGCGATCCGTGCCGGATTTTCTCGTAAAAATTCGGTGATCGCCGTGAATTACGCTATTGCTCGTTCCATCGTCATGGGAGTAACGGTAACCCTGCTGATCCATGCAGGTATTGCCGTGATGGTGTACTAATGGCTTTATTAACAATAACTTGGGTTGTTCGCACGTAACCGTTTATACCTCCAGATTCTGATGTGCTTTATCTGGGCTCTGGCGAGGTGAGCGGTTACACTCGCGCATAACAACTTGTAACGCTTGGATAGTTAGTTTCAGTTCATCGCCACCCCGTGGCGGTGATCCTTGGGGACACTCTATACTTGCGCCTTCTTGCATTCCGGGCTGTGGCCACGAGGTGGTAGTGGAGGACAATAGACTCAAGCATCGTTTGGTAGGGGCCACCGTGCTCGTTGCCCTAGGGGTGGTGTTCTTTCCCTTGTGGTTGGATATGCGTCCTGGTCCGGGTACTCGCCTGGAGAAGACCAACATCCCTGCCAGACCCCAGTGGCACTTCTTCAAGTCGGAGGAGGCGGAGCATCAAGCGATCGTTCCGCCACAACAGGTAACTGCGCCGGAATCCTCCGCTACGGCAGACGCATCTGTAGAGACGCCTCCCGCCGCCACTCCAGAATCGTCTACCCCAGCGGAAGAGCAACCTCCTTCCGTATCGGCCAAGGCGCAGCCTCCGCCCCCTCCTTCGTCGTCACCGCGATCCGCTGGCACCTATATCACCGGAATCAAGGAGGGTATTTCCCTCTATGGTGTATTTGCTAAGGCCAACCTAGGGGCCGATCAGGTGCGGGCATTGCTCAGATTAGGGACGCCGGTAAAAAGCCTGGAAGCTCTTCAGTCCGGGCGCAACCTGTGGATCAAGGCGGGTCCTCAAAAGGAACTCCAGGAACTGATCTACTACGGCCCTGGGCACAAGGTATTCGCACACGTGATACGTCGTGGCGGACATCTGCAAATGGCCGATTCTGCCTCTGCGATTCGCACGTTAACGGATCAAGGCGACGCTACGGCGGAACGAGTTACGCCCGAGGTCGCAGAACGACCGGCTCCAGCGGTGACTCAGGCCCGCCAACCGGTTGCTCCGCCAATTTCTCGCACCACTCCTGCTAAACCATCGACCAGCCCCCAAGAGGCTGCTCGCCGCTCCCCTCCGGAAACGGTCCGTCCTCTCGCAGAGACACGTCGGACAGAAGCTCTGCCGCCCACGCCACCGTTGGCGCCCGTGGTACGCCCGCAGGAACCCAGTTACCTCCCAACACACACCGCGCCGCTGCCGCCGCCATCTCATCCAAGTGCCACTGCCGGTGCCTGGGTGGTCCAGATTGCGAGCCTCAAACGCGAAGAGAGCGCCCGTGCCCTTCGTGACAATTTGCGCAGTAAGGGGTTCCCTGCCTTTCTGGAGAGTCTCTATGACGGCCCCAACAAACAGTGGCGGGTACGTGTCGGACCTAGTACGGAACGTTCGGAAGTAGATAGCCTACGAACTCGTTTAGAGCGAGATGCCCACCTGCCCGGCCAGGTGTTGCCGTATCCTTAGCGGAATGACTTCCATGAATTTGCTTGATTACGCTATTTTTGGCTTTATTGTATTTTCCACCCTCATTGGTCTATATCGCGGATTGGTGCGGGAGATATTGTCCATTGTCGCATTGGGCGCATCCTTTTGGGTCGCATTCGTGTTCAATGACGATGTCGCAGCGATGCTCCAGAATTACATCACGCTCCCTTCCATGCGCCAAGTTGCAGCCTTTGCCGTACTATTTTTTGTCATGTTGTTGGCGATGGCGCTACTGAATTACATTTTGGTCACAGTAATATCCTTGACCGATATGAGTGGTACGGATCGTTTACTAGGAATGCTTTTCGGAGTGGCGCGGGGGGTAGTCATGATCGTGGTATTAGTTTTTCTGGTAGGGTTTACCCCCTTCCCCAAGGATCCCTGGTGGAAAGATTCACAGGCGATTATTCAATTCCAGGATATGGCGCATTGGAGTTGTCAATTCCTGCCCTTAGAACTACACAAACTCAACGTTTTCTGTAGCTAGGAAGCCGTTTATGTGCGGTATCGTGGGAATTGTCGCCCGACAACCAGTGAACCAGGCCCTCTATGATGGCCTGACCACCCTCCAGCACCGTGGGCAGGATGCTGCCGGCATTGTTACTTATGCTGACGATCGTCTGTTCTTACGTAAGAACACGGGATTGACGCGCGATGTGTTTCACACTCGACACATGATCCGTCTACGGGGTACTTTGGGCATCGGTCATGTACGCTATCCCACCGCGGGTTGTTCCAGCGCCGCCGAGGCGCAGCCCTTTTATGTTAATTCTCCCTACGGTATTGCCCTAGCCCACAACGGCAATCTGACCAACGCCGAAGAACTCAAGCGTGATCTGTTTCGGGAAGACCTCCGCCATCTAAATACCGATTCGGACTCCGAGGTGCTGCTCAATATCTTTGCTCACGAATTACACTCTGCCGGTAAAGGCAAACTGCGTATTGACGAGCAGGACATCTTTGATGCTGTGCGGCGAGTCCATCAGCGTATTCGCGGTGCCTATGCGGTAGTTGCGATGATCATCGGTTATGGAATCATCGCCTTTCGCGATCCTTATGGTATTCGTCCCTTGATCTTTGGGCAGCGCGACACCCCCGACGGACCGGAGTGGATTATTGCCTCGGAGAGCGTGGTCATCGATGCGTTGGGCTACCAAAAGGGGCGCGACGTGCAACCCGGAGAGGCCATATTCGTGACGGCCAACGGTGAATTCCATGCCCGTCAGTGCGCAGAGAATACAATTACTGCGCCGTGTATCTTCGAATATGTCTACTTTGCCCGCCCGGATTCGATCATGGATGGCATCTCGGTGTACAAGGCGCGGTTGCGAATGGGTGTTAACCTTGCCCACAAGATCCTGCGGATACGTCCTCAACACGATATCGATGTCGTGATTCCCATCCCTGATACCAGTCGTACCGCAGCTCTACAGCTTGCCTATGAATTGCGGGTGGTCTATCGCGAGGGTTTCATCAAGAATCGCTACATTGGACGTACTTTCATTATGCCCGGACAAAAGGAACGCTCCCGTTCGGTGCGTCAGAAACTCAATGCTATCGACCTGGAATTCCGTGACAAGAATGTCCTGTTGGTGGACGATTCCATTGTGCGCGGTACCACTTCTGCCCAAATTATCCAAATGGCCCGAGACGCGGGAGCGCGTAAGGTTTATTTTGCCTCTGCTGCCCCTCCGGTACGTTATCCCAACGTCTACGGTATCGATATGCCTTCTTCCGATGAACTGGTGGCCTATGGGCGCACCGAGGAAGAAGTGGCAACACTAATCGGGGCTGACTGGCTGATCTATCAAGATCTCGACGATCTTGTTTCAGCCGTGGGAAGGGGGAATCCTGCCATTACTCGCTTCGACACCTCCTGTTTTACCGGTAACTATGTAACCGGTGACGTAACGGCAGAGTACCTGACCCAAATATCAGACATACGTTCCGATAGTGCCAAACAGCAACGGGAAGGCGCTAATAAGATGAACGACTTGGTAACTAAGCCCTGAAAAGTCACATTAGCAAATCACCAATTCTGTAACCAACGCACAGATTAATATGGCTTAGTTATTCTTTTTTACGCCCTAAATGCCTAGCATGTTACGGTATCCTGTTTCTGTATATCTTGTAGCGCGTAGATTGGGCTGAACGTTTTTTCGCGAAGCCCAACTTCGAAACAATAAGCAATTCTCGGGAAGTGATGTTGGGCTTTCTTCGTCAGCCCAACCTACGCGCTAACTGACGCTACCGTTATGTGGGCAGAGGAATTTCCACTCATGGGGGCAAATTGTGAGATACCTCATACGGGAACCCACAAACCAGCCAGAACTTGCAGAGCAACTATTTTCTCATCCCAATTGAGGTCAGCACGTAGGTTGAGTTGAGCATCTTTTTGCGAAGCCCAATGGCGGTTTCGCCCTAGAAACTCGAAACCCGCCTTGTCATCGCTGCCCCCCCCCAGTACCATGCAGCGTTACCTTACATTTCTGCGGAGTAACGACATAATGTTCCATGGCAGTATGGTTGCCATCGTGACCCCCATGGGGGCAGATGGTGCTGTTGACTACGAGGTCCTGCGGCGGTTGGTCGAGCGTCATATCGAACAGGGAACCAACGCCATTATCGCGGTGGGTACCACCGGGGAATCTCCAACTCTTACCATGGAAGAACACGGTGAAGTCATCCGTACCGTGGTGGAGCAGTGTCGAGGCCGGATACCGGTCATCGCGGGTACTGGCTCCAACTCTACGCGCGAGGCCATCGAACTGACCCGGTACGCATACGAGGTGCACGCCGATGCCTGTTTATTGGTAACGCCCTACTACAACAAGCCAACGCAGGAAGGGCTGTACCAGCACTTCAAGGCCTGTGCCGAGGCCGTCCCCGTGCCTCAGATCCTCTACAACGTCCCAGGCCGCACGGCGGTAGACCTACTCCCCGAAACGGTGGCGCGGCTCTCTCACGTCGCCAATATCGTTGGCATCAAGGAGGCTACCGGGAAGCTGGAACGAGTCACCGCGATTCGGGAACTTTGCGACGACCGCTTGGATATCTACAGCGGCGACGACGCCACGGCGTGCGAAGCCATATTATTGGGGGCTAAGGGCGATATCTCGGTGACAGCCAATGTCGCGCCACGCCTGATGCAGGAGATGTGTGCCCTTGCCCTCGCGGGTAACCGCGAACAAGCTGCGGCGATTGATGCGCGACTTGCCCCGCTTCACAAGCATTTATTTGTTGAGGCGAATCCGATCCCGGTCAAGTGGGCTCTCCATGAATTGGGGATCATCCCACCGGGTATTCGTCTACCGCTCACTGTTCTCTCCGAACATCACCACGAAACTATTCGCTCCGCCCTTCGTGCGGCCGGCGTGTTTTGACCGGAAACCTTCCCATGTTTCGCATCACTCCCCTTCGGGCGATTTTTCTATCGTGGCTTGCGCTTTGCGTTGCTGCATGTAGCGCCTTCAAAGACACCTTTCCTGATAAACGGGTGGAATACGAAAAGGCCACCAGCCTTCCCTCTCTGGAGATACCGCCCGATCTCGCGGCTCCTGGCAAGGACGATGAGATGGCTATCCCCAGTGCACGTCCTCGCGATGTGGTCACCCGTTACTCCGACTACACCGCCGTCACGGCCGAGCAACGTGCGGCGGCGACTGCTCCCCTAGTGCTACCCTCCCCGGATGACATCAAGGTGGTGCGTGAGGCGGGTAAACGTTGGTTAGTGGTGCGGAATACTCCCGAGCAGATCTGGGGCAAGGTCCATGATTTCTGGTTGGATCAGGGCTTTCTCCTCAAGGTCGATGACCCGAAAACCGGAGTTTTGGAGACTGATTGGCTAGAGAATCGCGCCAATATCCCCCAGAGTGGCGTCCGTGCGCTCTTTGGTAAGGTTCTGGATGGCCTCTACGATTCCTCTACCCGTGACCGCTTCCGGGTGCGCCTGGAACGGGGTGAGGCACCAGATACCACCGAGATCTACATCTCCCACTTGGGTGCCGAGGAGGTGACCAAGGGCGATAGCACGGCGTGGCAGATGCGATCCAACGACCCAGAGCTGGAGGCGGTAATGCTCCAGCGATTGGTGGTGTTTATGGGGGTTCAGGAAAACAAGGCTAAAACGCTGTTGGCCGTACCCGAAAATCGGGGAGATCGGGCACAATTGATCTCAGAAGGTGGATCCTCTGTGCTGATGGTCGATGAAGATTTCGCTCGTACCTGGCGTCATGCCGGTCTTGCCCTGGATCAAGTGGGTTTCACCGTGGAAGACCGTAACCGCAACAGCGGTGTTTACTACGTGCGCTACAACGACCCACTCAAGGATTCCAACAATAACAAGGGTTTCCTTTCCAAACTTGCCTTTTGGAGCAGTGACACACCTTCCAGCGCCGAGCAGTATCAGATCCACCTTCAGGAACGCGATAAGCGGACCGAGGTGACGGTATTAACCAAGGATGGTACCCGTGATACCTCACCCACCGGACAACGTATTTTGACCCTGCTTCGCGAACGACTTCGTTAGCATCGGCTACCCGCTTATTACGACCAGCACACCCTCCCGTAGGGTTGAGTTTTATCCACATATCTCTTCCGCGAATCAGGCCACCTAATTCGTCATTCCGGCAATCCCTGCCGGAATGACGATTGGATTGGACCATAGATAACTCAAGTTGCTACCCATAATCCGTTACATCGTCATTCCGGTAGGGATTACCGAAATTCAGCACACAGGGACGTGAGGGTGATTCCGTAATGAAACGGATGACCGCATCATAGCCAATACAACGAATTAGAAATTCATCCCAACCTCTTTCCCGGATCTAATCTCCCATGTTTGAGAATCTTACCCAACGCTTGGAACGTACCCTACGCACCCTGCGGGGCCAGGGAAGACTCACGGAAGACAATATCAAGGAGACGCTGCGCGAAGTACGGATGGCACTATTGGAAGCCGATGTGGCCTTACCCGTAATTCGCGATTTTATTGAGCAGGTCAAAACCCGAGCGGTGGGTCAGGAGGTAATGCAAAGTCTTACTCCTGGTCAGGCGCTTATCAAAGTGGTACATGACGAATTAATTGTCATTATGGGAGAGGCCAATCAAGACCTTAACCTCGTGGCCCGCCCCCCCGCGGTGGTATTGATGGCAGGTCTACAGGGATCCGGAAAAACTACCACAGTGGCTAAACTCGCTCGTTTACTGAAGGAGCGGAGAAAGAAATCGGTTCTGGTTGCGAGTTGTGATATCTACCGCCCTGCGGCTATTGATCAACTCCGAACTCTAGCCGTTGAGGTGGGTTGTGAATTCTTTCCGAGTACCCCAAAGGATGACCCGATAAATATCGCCCGCAATGCTTTAGACCAGGCCCGTAAACGCCATATCGATGTCGTTATCATTGATACGGCTGGACGCCTCCATGTAGACACGGAAATGATGGGGGAGATCAAACGCATCCACGCCGCACTCGACCCCATCGAGACGCTATTTGTCGTAGATAGCATGACCGGTCAGGACGCCGCTAATTCTGCCCGCGCCTTTCATGAGGCATTGCCTCTTACCGGGGTGGTGCTAACCAAGACCGATGGCGATGCCCGCGGTGGCGCCGCGCTTTCCATTCGTCATATCACGGGTAAACCGATCAAATTTCTGGGCGTGGGCGAAAAAATCGACGCCCTCGAACCTTTTCACCCGGATCGCGTCGCATCACGTATCTTGGGAATGGGTGATGTTCTCACCCTAATCGAAGAGGCGAGTCGCAATATCGACCAGGAAAAAGCCTTACAGATGGTCGAAAAACTCAAAAAGGGCAAAGGTTTCGACCTTGAAGATATGCGCGACCAGGTACGCCAGATGAAAAAAATGGGCGGCATGGCGGGGATCATGGAAAAAATTCCAGGCATGAGCAGCGTCCCTACCAAAATTAAAGACAAGATCGACGACAAAGAGTTTATCCGCACCGAGGCGATCATCAATTCGATGACTCCTCAAGAACGTCGCTCCCCCGATATCATCAAGGGGTCACGTAAGCGACGTATTGCGGCGGGTTCTGGTACTCAGGTCCAAGATGTTAACCGACTGCTTAAACAATTCATGCAAGCTCAGAAAATGATGAAGCAATTAAGTAAAAAGGGAGGGATTATGAATATTCTGCGCTCCATGGGTGGGCAGATGCCGTTTTAATTAACGGGGTCAGAGTAAACTTAAATTCTGACCCCTTTGCTCTAGTAGCTGCCATTCTTAATGCAGTCGGTGACAGTTGTTTCGCAAATCGTACCACCCGCCCCTGCATTTTGTTCTTTCCATGTGATGAAGGCATAATCAAAAGATTCTGGGTAAACTGCCCCCTTGGTTAGAGGTTTTACAACGCTGGCGGTTAGCGCGGTTTTAGTAATTGCCATGTGTTTTACTAGACGCTCAATTTTCCATGCGGGGGCGGACCTGTCCTTTGCGATGACTTCGAGATGATATATTCCCGTATCTTTCGCTGCGGTTAGATTATGAATAATTACCCAACGGAGTTGGTGTGCGGTTCCGGCAATAGACCAAATACCAATTGAGTGCGCAGACAGGTCGATTTCAGAGCAAGAAACGTCTAGCGGTAATAGTATTGTGGTCAAGAGTAGAACGACCTTCATTATGCCTAGCCTCTAATGGCGGTAGTGAAGGTATTCTCACAATTGGTATCCGCTCACGGTATGGGTCAACTGCTGACTGAGAACATTAAGGTTGGCGGCCGCTCCATCTAATTGGCGGGTAGTATCGGCGGTTTGCTTGCTGGCTTGACGGATGTTTTGAAGCGCTACCATGACTTGCTCCAAACCAATCTGGTGCTGATTGGTGGCGGCGACGATCTGCTGAAAGGTCTGGACACTCTCACGGATATTGCCGCTCATTTCTTGGATATTCCGCTGAGTGGCGTCCGTGTGTTCCTTACCAAAGGCAATACGCTTGACGGCCTCTTCGGTGAGCATGACCGAAGAATTAATCCCACGCTGAATATCCCCAAGGATGGTCCGTACCTGGGCGGTTGCCTCTTTGGCCTGATCCGCAAGATTTTTGATCTCGGTCGCCACTACCGAGAATCTGCGACCGTGTTCCCCAGCGGCTACCGCTTCAATCGCTGCGTTTAGGGCTAGAAGATGCGAACGTTCGGCAATGTCATTTACGGAAATAATGATCTCGCCAACTGCCTGGGTCTTCTCACTGAGCACAACAATGTTCTCGGCCACTGATTCCGCTTGCTCACGAATCGCGTCCATGGCGTGGGTGGTATCCTCGACCGCGTGTAGTCCGGCCTGACTCGATACCATCGCAGCGTCAGCAGAAACGGCTACCTCTTTGGCTCGTCGTGAGATCTGAACCCCCGATTGGGTAATCTCATCGAGCGTCGCGGAGGTCTGTTGGACTGCGGCCAATTGTTCTTCCACACCAGCGGCCTGTTCTTGGGTGGAGGCGCGAATCTGAATCGTCGCGGCATTTAGATTTTCAGTTGCGCTACGGGTCTGTTCCGCTACTTCACGCAAGCCAGCGACCATTTGATTGAGATGCGCACCAAGTCGACCGATCTCGTCACCTCGCGTAATGGTGACACGCCCTGTCAGGTCACCACGGCCAATCTGCTCAATAAATGTCATAAAACTGCGCAAAGGATGAGCGATAGATCGCTGTAAGAGCAATACGAAAATGATACCGGCGATAAGAAGTCCCGCGAATGCCAACGTATAGGATTGGCGGACAGCATTATAGGTTGCTTCAGAATTTTCATGACTGGCGGCGAGCAGTCCATCGGATAAGTCCCAGACGTGTTTCATATTCTTGCTGATATCTGCAAATAATAGCGTCACCTTGGCGTATTGTTCAGCGTCGCTAGTAGGGTCTGTGTCATCGATAATTTTAAAGAGAACTTCCGTCTCGTGTTCGATTTTGTTCAAATCCTCGGCGACATGCTGTAGATCAGTAATCATTTCACGAAAGGCTTTAATGCGCTCTGCCGATCCCTGGGTGTGGGTATATGCCTCCATATCTGTAAATATGGAACGAAGGCGATCACGGGCCTCCGTAAACTGCTCTTGATAGGCATTCTTTAGCGCAGCCGGGTCCTGATTGGATATCTTTAGATTGATAGATAGATGTCGAATCAATGCCTCTGCACACAAAAACTGTAAACTTTTTTGGTTATCTGCCAGGTGTTGTAATTGATCTAGTGTTCTAATGTCTTGGGACACCACGGTGGTATTGATCTCTCTCAATATTTGAAGCTGATCCAGCTGATAGGTTCCCAAGGCGGCGATTAACAAAAGAAAGCTGCCGAAAACGGCGAGTATTTTCTGTCCAATGCTTAGGCTCATATTGTTACCTTATCTGTCAAGGTCAGCGAAATAGTTTGTGATGGCTTCCAGGTCAAGGATCTGAATACCATCGATCAAGCCAAGAGTCCAGCGGGTTGTGCGATCCGTTGAACGACCGGACTCAAGTCGTTCGGCATCGATTTCGGTGATGCGTTCGGCGCGGTCTACCCGCAATCCGGTCGGATAGGCAAAGTGGCGCAGAATGAGAACGTGTCCACCGGTCTCAGTATTCCCCGTGTCACCAATCATGCGGCGAAGATCAAAGATACGGTGAATGATGCCATGGAGATTCATCGCCCCAATCAACGCCAACGGAGCGCGCGGTGGCATAGTCAGACTCCCGAGAGGGGCCACGGCGCTTACCGCATCCAGCGGCAACGCATAATCCTCAGCAGCGTTTCTACAGATGAGAATGGGCGTTCGTCGTTTGACCTGAGTATCTTGCAGTGGGGCCGCGAGCCACTGAGTCCGTTTTGCGAGCAATACTCGAAAACGCTCGCTCTCTAATTCCGTTCCCGTGGCGATAGCCTGCCGACTCTGCTCCAAACGCCGACGTAGGTCGGTCCAATCGAAGCTACGCGGGTGGGCGGATTTTTTGGAAATACGTGTAGTTCGGGTGATCGTCATGGTAACAACCATCCTTGATGATCGCGGGTCATACGATCGCAAAGCATCGAACGATTCGCAAGCGCAGAACCTAGCCAAGGGCCAGGAAATGAATTTGAGGATTGAATCATCGGTAATCATTCGCCCATTCTCATTGGGAGAAGGAATGAACGATTACCATCATCTCACTCTCGTGGTGCAGAGTCATATCCCGATTGGGTTAAATTACTACGTTCCAAACAATACCGTCAGACATTCGCCAGGGTCAGGGGCACGCATCAATGCCTCGCCCACCAGAAAGGCATGTACCCCCTGCTGGCGCATTACGGCTACGTCGCTAGCGGAGAGGATGCCACTTTCGGTGACTATGGTAGACCCCGCAGGTATTTGAGGCAGGAGGTCGAGCGTGGTCTGTAGACTTACGTGAAAGGTACGTAGGTTACGATTATTGATACCGAGTAGCAGGGTTGCCAGGTCTAATTCCAACGCACGGGACAATTCTTCGCTGTCGTGGACCTCCACCAACACGTCCATGCCGAGGTCTTCCGCGAGATAGGCCAATTCGCGCAGTTGCGGATCCCCCAAGGCCGCCACGATGAGTAGGATAGCGTCCGCCCCCAGGCAGCGTGCCTCATAAACTTGATAGGGGTCGATAATGAAATCCTTACGCAATACCGGCAGCGTGCAGGCCGAACGGGCCTGTTGGAGGTATTCGTCGGAACCCTGAAAGAAACCGCGGTCGGTTAATACGGAGAGACAGGCCGCTCCATTTCGTTCATAGGAAGCGGCAATTGTGGCGGGATGAAAATCTTCGCGGAGCACGCCCTTGCTGGGCGATGCTTTTTTAATTTCTGCGATAACCGCAGACTGCCCAGCGGAAATACGTTCGTGTAGGGCAGCCGCAAAATCACGTATCTCTGGGGCCGCTGCTACTTGATTACCTAGGGCACGAAGCGGTAATCGCTGTGCCCGCTCCATCACTTCCTCGATCTTGCGAGCCAGGATGCGTCGGAGAATGTCAGGAATATCGCCCATTGGGACTTTTCCTATTGCTCTGCGCGGTAATCATTCACCCCCTCCCAACGGGAGGGGGGCAGGGGGAGGGCGATCAAAAAAATACAGCGAATAATTACATCGTTCCCACGCTCCGCATGGGAATCCATCCCGCGACGCTCCTGCGTCGCGGGTCTCGAAACACGGCACATCCATTGTGGTGATTCCGTTCCATGCGGTCATATACAACAATGACTTCCGGCTTGTCCGTGATCCCCACCAATACGCGACGCAGGAGCGTCGCGGGATGCATTCCCACGCGGAGCGTGGGAACGATGTAACAGAATTGGTAACTGTTTGTTAGAAAACAGAATTCCTTAACTTAATGGCCGTGGGGGCAGGGGGAGGGCGATCAAAAACAAAATACAGCGAATAATCATCTGGTTGGATTACTAATTTTTTGATCGCCCTCCCCCTAATCCCCTCCCGTTGGGAGGGGGAGTGAACGGTTACAGATATCGACCATGACCGCAGGACTTTCGGAATCATGTCACCCAAAAATCAGCCCAGACGACAGTCCCTCATGAATTGCGGGGGCGGGTATGAAAAATGGTTGGGATTCAATCCAGCGACGACCAACGGGACATCTCTTAATGAGACGGAGACAATCAAAGGAATTCGTCGAGCACGCCCCGCGCACCAAATACGCGAACGACAGCGAAGGTCCACAACACGCTCGACTACTAGCGACGCACGCCGACGGTAAAACAATCGGGTGCGTCTATAGAGGGGGCCAGATAAATCGACACTTCTCTGCGGGAATTGGGCTTTGGTGGTTGCGGATGTTTTAACGCCACATTCCAAAGCTTCAACCACCGCCCGATGATCCAGCACATTCAGAAATGTGCCTCTAACCTACTGATTTTGGCGCGCCCGGAGAGATTCGAACTCCCGACCACCTAGTTCGTAGCCAGGTACTCTATCCAGCTGAGCTACGGGCGCTAGTAAAGAAACGGGATTCTGCAAAATACCGCCCATCCTTGTCAAGTGGTGCGTTGAAAATTTGAAAATATTGAGAACGACTGAACTCGTCTGGGGTGGTAGTCTGTCCGGTTTTCATGATTCTGGTGTGGGTATAGTGAAGTGGCGAAGCAGCCAGGTGGCCGCAGGAGGTTTCTCCTAGGCCGTTGGAGATTGCTGAGGCCGCGAACCCAATTCTTCCCGTACCTTTTCCGGCGACCAGCGCCAGGCGATCCAGCGACGGTAGAGGGGGACGACGAAGCGATAAGACCCCCCATCGTTTCGTAGTACTTCCTCTTCCACCAACCGCTCCAAGACGCCGAAGAGTTGCGACCGTTCCAGGCTGAGGCGTTGATCGTCGAGGGTTGCCATCATTCCATCGAGAGAAAGGCTAGGGTGGTGTTTCAGACCTGGATATTGCGGTAGCCATTCTTCAAACATGGGTATCGGGTGACTTTCTGCCATAATTTTGAAGTATTATCGTGCGCAACGAGAACTTTACTTGGAAAGAACCTCCAATGGCTAACAGAGCTGTTTTGTGTCCATGCTGTAAATGTGATCATGTCGTTAAACGCGGCAAGACGGAACTTGGAAAACAACGCTATCTCTGCCTGAAGCCGGAATGTGGTAGGAAGACATTCATTTTAGATTATACCTACCAGGGGTATTTGCCAGAAGTCAAGGAGCAGATCATCGACATGGCAATGAACGGCAGCGGGATCCGTGATACTGCGCGGGTATTGGGAATTAGTCCAGGGACGGTTATTAGCAAAATAAAAGAAACAAGAACCCTATATGGAACCAGTCAATCGGTCACTACTGGAAAGACTGAATTCAGATGACATTCTTTCTGATATTCAGAAAGTTGAAGGTGCTGAAGTGGATGATAATGTGGAGCTATGTCGGCAACAAGGAAAATCAACGCTGGCTTTGGCATGCTATTGACCATGCTACGGGAAATGTTCTTGCGTATGTGTTTGGCAAAAGGAAAGATTCGGTATTTTTGTCCTTAAAAGAACTCCTCAAGCCGTTTGGGATTTCTCGATTTTATACTGACGATTGGGGGGCTTATGAACGGAATTTACCAGTCGAACAACAAATCATTAGCAAGAAGAATACTCAAAAAATCGAGAGGAAACATTTAATGTTACGGACACGTATCAAACGGCTTGCCCGGAAAACCATTTGCTTCTCCAAACTTGAGAAAATGCATGATATTGTGATTGGTCTCTTCATAAATCGCTATGAATTTGGCGTCTTAGTCTGAAAAATATCTAAATTATGGAACATTACTGGCCATATCCAGGTCTGGAACACCACCGGAGGTTCTTTCCAAGTAAAGTTCTCGTTGCGCACGATAATACTTCAAAATTATGGCAGAAAGTCACCCGATACCCATGTTTGAAGAATGGCTACCGCAATATCCAGGTCTGAAACACCACCCCATATTCCTCTTGGGAACGTGGCGCCAATGAGAATATGAATGGACTAATCCGCCAGTTCTTTCCAAAGAAGATGAGTCTTAAATTCATCCCTGAAAAACTTATCCAGAGGGCAAAGGATTTCCTAAATCACCGGCCACGGAAATGCCTCGGGTTCAAAACTCCTTTTGAAGTGTTCAATAATGAGTTACAATCGATTAACCCACCCGTTGCACTTCAAGGTTGAATCCGCCGCTTAAGATAGAATAGTGTATAATTTTCAATCGATTATAGCAAGAATCAAAATAGACCAGTGCCATATTGGGTGGTGTTCCAGACCTGGATATGGCCAGTAATGTTCCATAATTTAGATATTTTTCAGACTAAGACGCCAAATTCATAGCGATTTATGAAGAGACCAATCACAATATCATGGGGACTGGTTCAGTCTGATTCCATCCTAACTGACTGATTATTATTGTGGGAGTCGATCCATTAGGCGGTTTTCTGGATCATTAAAATCTGCTCCCAGGAAAATCTTTTTTCTATAACACCTAAAGAAACCGCAGGAACTTGTTTAGTGGTGAAATGTATCCGGATAAAGTTATGGACAATCCAAACACCATCCAATACCCGCTGGAGGCCTGATTTATTTTTTGCATACATATTCGTCCTGCGTCGGTAAGCGGAACAGCGCCTCCTTATGGAGGAATTAAATGCCTCGGCATGATTGGCGTGGGTTTCCTTATTGGTAATATAGCAAAGCCACCATAAAATGATTACGCATAATTTGCGAAGACTTCCTCGGTAGTACGGCGTTCTCTTTTGTCAATCGCCTTTAATTGCGCCCACTTATGTTCGATGGGATTGAAATCTGGTGAATAAGGGGGTAAATATTCCAGAATATGGCCCGCATTTTTGATGGCTTGTTGAATAGACCTTATCGGAAACCCCCTACCTAGCTCTGCCGGACAACGCAACCTCATGATTTATATTGACTGTGGTGGGTGATGAGGAGGTTTCCGATAAGGTCTATTGCCCATGTGGCTAGCAAAGAGGCCGCTGTTGTGGCGGACACGATGATTTCCTTACTCAAGCCTTTCGCTGATCATGTTCACACTATCACGACCGACAACGGCAAGGAGTTTTCTCAACATCAACGAATCGCCAAGGAACTGAATGCGGGGTTCTATTTCGCACACCCATATTCCTCTTGGGAACGTGGCGCCAATGAGAATATGAATGGACTAATCCGCCAGTTCTTTCCAAAGAAGATGAGTCTTAAATTCATCCCTGAAAAACTTATCCAGAGGGCAAAGGATTTCCTAAATCACCGGCCACGGAAATGCCTCGGGTTCAAAACTCCTTTTGAAGTGTTCAATAATGAGTTACAATCGATTAACCCACCCGTTGCACTTCAAGGTTGAATCCGCCGCTTAAGATAGAATAGTGTATAATTTTCAATCGATTATAGCAAGAATCAAAATAGACCAGTGCCATATTGTTCGCGGGAGATTCTATGAAAATCACTGAGGCCATAAGGAAATCGCATGGAGCACCTAGCACGTAGATTGGGCCGAACGTCTTTTTGTGAAGCCCAACTTTAAAACATAAGCAATTCGTGGAAAGTTAGATTGGGCTTCCTTCGTCAGCCCAACCTACACGCTTACTCCCCCTATCCACGGAGGCGGTGAACGGTCACTGGAGGACATCCTAGCCGCCGTGCAACCCTTACTCAAGCCGTCATTTTTAGAGAACCCGAAATGACCGACCACATCAGTACACAATACACTGCCCCGCTCCCTCTAATTCACCACGACCACAAAGGCACCATCGATTTCCAAATTTTCTTGCAACTCGTTTGGTATTAATGTAGTTTCTAACTGTCCCTCCCTAGGATCAGTCTCTTCCTGTTAAGGGGGGAACCTCCCGTTAAGAGAAGGAAACAGCAAAAGATTTCCAAGCAATTACGCAAATGGAACTTTCAGGAGGAGATTTTATCGGAGGGTTCGTCGGGATCTCCTGACGTGTTGGAACTCATGTAACACAAGTTGCCACATCTGTCATTTTGGCAGGGAATGCCAGAATTCAGAAACCGTAGAGGAAATAGACATTACTCGAAACCGATCTGCTCCCCTCTCTCAAAGGGAGAGGGGAGCAGATCGGTTTCGAATAATGTCTATTGAAGTCATAATTCACGATGGGGGTTCATGATGGTAGGTTTGGCGCTGCATTGGGCGGTACGTTGGAGAACCATGGTATTGGGGATGCTCGCGTTTCTTGGAGGGGTAACGCCATTGATGGCGGATGAAGGGCCGACCACGGTGGTAGAACGCTTCTACCAAGCCCTGCAAGTAAAAAACTGCGCCGAAGCGATACGGCTGCGTCCTGGCTATCGGGAAAATCAGTGTCAAAAGGTCAGCGAGGTCGGAAAACCCGAGGTGACTGTACAGCACTCAGGAAATCGGGTGACGGTAATGCGACTCAGGGTGGGTTATCGTCTCGACGGTGTGCCCAATACTTTCAATGGATATGTAACAGCGCTAGAACGCAAGAGCGGCGTTTGGACCATTGCCGAAGGTTCCTTTCGAGAGACCTCGAATTTGGAGGCATATCTGCGTAGCCCGGAATTCATTCGGCTTCGGACATTTACCAACCAGACGATAGGGACACTACCTCCACCGGCATTAGTACCAACACCAGCGACCAGTACGGTAGCAGAGGCCCGGCAGACACTCCGCCTCCCGCCATCTAGCGCAGTGATTGCCGCTAATGGGACGGCTGGACCTACCTCTACCCGATTGCCGAGTGTTGCAGGCAAACCAACACCAGTCCCTACCTACCGTCGTCCTCCGGCACGCGACCTCACTAACGAGGTCGAACCGTCCCAGGACCCTGCGCTGGACTTGGAATCGGCTCCAGCCTTCCATTCTCCCCCAGCCTCGGAGCCACGCACCGGTGCCGATTCGTTGTTGGCAGCCTGTTGGGGACCAGGAGAATTACGTGGGACGATCGAGGATCGCAAGGTTTTTCTGAATCTAACGGCCACTCATACCCCGCCAGCGCGGACTCAACCACGCCAATCTTCTCCCCCACTACCGGAAAGTTTCGCCCGCTCGATTCGCTACGTCATCCCCAAGCGAGGCGAGAAACTTATTGCACTCACCTTCGACCTGTGTGAAAAGGCCACTGAGGTTACCGGTTATGACGCCGCATTGATAAACATTCTACGTGCCCAATCCGTCAAGGCAACCTTTTTCGCGGGAGGTAAGTGGCTACGCACCCATTCAGAAAAAGCCATGCAACTCATCGCTGACCCACTCTTCGAGATCGGAAATCACGCATGGACTCACGGCAACCTGCGAGTATTGCGCGGACAGGAATTGTTGGATCAGATCCGTTGGACCCAGGCCCAGTATGAATTGCTCCGCGAGCGTCTATTGGCCCTACCTTGTGCGGCCTCCGCCGCCCCCTCCGTAATAGCGAGTATTCCCGAAATCCCCGCCGTTTTTCGTTTTCCTTACGGGGCTTGTGATGCCTCGGCCCTGGATGCGGTAACAAAAGCGGGACTCTATCCGATTCAGTGGGACGTGGTCGCCGGGGATCCATCTCGCGATCAGACAGCGGGGCGGATCATTCACACTATCCTTAGCCAAATTCATCCTGGGGCTATTATCGTGGCTCATGCCAATGGTCGCGGTTGGCATACGGCAGAGGCGCTTTCTACACTTATCCCGGAATTGCGCGCCCGTGGTTATCGTTTCGTTACGGTGAGCGAACTATTATCCGCAGGTCAACCCGCTGCCGTTGAAAGTTGTTATGAAAACCGACCCGGAGACACCCTTCGTTATGACCAAATGTTTGGTCGTGGCACGGAATAATTTGTAACCGTTCGCCCCCTTTCTAATGAGAGGAGGCGAACGGTTACCATAAGGTTTGATGAGAAGACGGCGTTGTGAATTCTGGAGGGAGTGGCGAATTTAACCAGCCGCCCGCAAGGCGGCCCCTAACGTCAATAAGCACTCGGCCTGTTGTTCCACCGTACTTAATTCAGGGAGTTCAACGACCCCACTGAGATCAAAAAATACATCCATAGAGGCCGTCATTACTGGCAGCGATAGATTATTTACCAGATGGGCCTCCAGGCCACACTCCGGGGGAAGCAGGGAAAGCACTAAACGACTCAGCGCGATGGAGCGAAATTGCCGATCGAAGTGGTCGATGGTCCGCTGTACATCTAACGCGAGTCGATCAAACATACGCGTTTGTTGATCCGGATTTTTGGTGAGAATCTGTTGGAGACTTACATCGGTACGCCGCGCAAGATAGAGTTCACCGTTACAGGTAAAGGTCAAGAGACCACCAGAGGCATCGAAACTGAGCAACGCGAGCCCTCGCTCTGGTTCTTCCAAAAGGGCGGCAAGATTGCGCTGGGCAAGTTCAGGAATATCAATGACTGATAGCGGAAATCGCGCATCCTCGAGCAACAATTGCCGTTCGGCAATTAGCGTGTTTTGTGCCGTCACAACATACAGATTGGCCGCGCGGGTCGGAGTGGAACGATCCGACGGTACTGGTAAAACATCGAGAGTGGCCGCGTCGACGAGATAATCGAGCTGATCCTTGATACGCCAGCGCACCGCTGATCGTAATTCGTTCGCTGGGACATTGGGGGCCTCAACGAGTAAGAATTGATATTCGCCTGTGTTGAGCAGACATAACACCTGATGACGGCTGGCAGAAATCTCGCGGGCCAGTGATTTCAGAATACCCGCCGCCCCTCCTGCCCCTTCAATATTGCGCATACGACACAGCGTCACACAGGGTTTCTCACCGCTCATCGTGGCGACTTGGGCTACGCAAATCCGATCCGGCCATACCCGGACCGCGAGCCAACCTTTTGGTACTACTGTTCGCGAGCGCCAACCCATGGTTCACCTAATGAAGGAAAAGTCGATAAATAAAAGCTGGTCGATACCTCCGACTGCCCCCCTCGGATTCACCTTGATCGAATTGATCATGATCATCGTGATCCTCGCTGTTCTTGCGATAATGGTAATGCCGCGCTTTGCCGATAAGGACATATTTGAAACGCACGGCTTTCGTGAAGAAATAATGTCGCTCCTCCATTATGCCCAGAAAACGGCTGTTGCCCAACGTCGTACGGTATGCGTAAATCTGAATCCCAGGGTCACCCTAGCCATTGCCAGCGCCCCCCCACCTTCGACAACGTGTAATCTTCCATTGGTTGTACCCGCCACCCCCAATACCCAGCGAGTATTAACTGCGAATCAAGCCAGTTTCAATTTCCTAGCCTCGGGGGGGACCGATCAGGCGGCAAATGTATTGATCACTATTGTCGGTGGTAGCAACGGTATTACTATTGATGCGGTAACCGGCAATGTCTACTAAAATCACTTCGCATCGCTGGTTGGCAAAGGGAATGACGCTCATCGAACTGATTATGGCGATTATTATTATCAGCGCCGGAGTCATCGGCATTTTGTCGGTATTAAGTTTCACAGCAAAGTCGAGCGCCGATCCCATCCGATATAAGCAAGCCATGGCGATGGCCGAGGCGATTATGGAGGAAGTCATGGCAAAAGAACTTGTCAATCCCGTTGGTGGTTTTGTAGAGACCAGCCCTCAAACCTGCGCAGGTCGCTTATTTTATGACGATCTGAATGATTATGATTGTTTTGATGGAAGTTCCTCGACCAAATTCATCAGGAGTGATATTACACTGGCCGGTACTAGCTCACCACTCCTAAACTATACCGCTACGGTCACAGTATCAGTCGTTACTGTCAGCGCTATTCCCATGAGCAGAGTCAGCGTAACGGTGACCAGCGGCAATGTGACTGTCTCACTAAATGGCTACCGTGCGATCTGAACATGCCCAACCCACACCTGCCATCGTTCCATCGCGGATTCACCTTAATCGAAGCGATCATGGTAATTGTCATTACCGGCATCATTGCTAGCATGATCGCGGTGTTTATTAAAATTCCCGCAGATGGTTATATCAGCGCTACTCGTCGAGCAGAATTAAGCGACATCGCCGACACGACTGTGCGACGCATCGCACGTGACCTTCGGCTTGCCTTACCGAATACGGTACGCAATCCCAGTAATGGGTCTGATCAGTGCATCGAATTTATTCCGACTAAGGTGGGAGGACGTTACCGAGCAGCGGCGGATAATGTTGGTGCTATTGGTGGAGATATTCTCGACTTTACCGCAGTGGATAATAGTTTCGATATGCTCTGGACCATCGCTAACTTACCAGCGGCGTATCGGATCGTTGCTGGTGACATTATTGTGGTATACAACGACGGCACCACCAACGGGAATGCCTATCTGGGGACAAATGCTATTCAGGTAGCCAGCGTAGCGCCTGCAGTCTCTCCAAATAGCACCACCATTACCTTTGTCGGACCAGGCGCAGTCGCGGCTATCCCTTTTAATGGAAAACAACTACCAAGTGCATCCCCCACTCATCGATTCCAGGTAATTCCCGTAAACCAACACGTAATGGCCTATGGTTGTACCAATGGCACACTGCGTCGTTATGTGCGCACCTTGGGTGCCCCCTGGGCACAACCCGCTAATTGTGCAGCTATGATCGGGGGTGCTATTTATTCCCAACTGGCCCAGAATATCGCTACTTGTAATCTCAAATACGAACAACCTGGTGTCAACACCGGCCTGGGCCGCCTCGGAATTGTGTCAATCTCGCTCGGAATAGACCAATCCGGTGAAAGTGTAAATCTCTACCACCAGATTCACATAGACACTACGCCATGAATCCGCAGACTTCTTTCCTAAGGCTATTTCCAGAATTGAGACAGAGGCCCAGCAGCCCCCCTCGCCGATCAGGCCCACAATACCGGCGGAGAAAAGAAGAAGGATTCGCTTTGGCCTCAGCAATTTTCTTGTTGGTGGTTCTGGCCACCTTAGGGGCATTTATCTTGAGCGTATCGAACATACAGCACCTCACTTCAGCACAGGATATCCAAGGGTCACGCGCCTATTGGGCGGCTAAGGCGGGTATCCAATGGATGGCCGCGATGCTAAATGCTAATGGGGCATGTCCCGGAACACAAGTTATTAGCCTGGAGGGTTTTTCTATTTCCATTACCTGTACCTCCAATGCCTATACCGAGGGTAACAACCCCACGGTCATCTATTGGGTAACTTCTACGGCGACCAGTGGAGGGGGTATCGGTGGAATCAGCTATACCGAGAGGATGGTCGATTCTTTTATCGAGTTCTAAATTCTCAATACGATTATTGCGATCTTCGTTTTAATCAGTGTCAATGGTGCATCATCGACTGCCCGAAGTTCCAGAGTGGTAGAAATACCCCCAAGGCCAGGATCAAAACCAGAACCCCGAGCCCCACCAGGAGGATGGGTTCAATACGATCGTTAAGATTTTTCACTTCATATTCAACCTCACGATCGTACATATCGGCGATTTCTTGCATCAAATTATCGATTTCGCCAGTCTCCTCGCCTACCGCGATCATTTGCAACACCACCGGCGTAAAGATCTTGGCTGCAACGGCGGTACGTAGGATCGTTTCTCCCCGTTCGATACTCTCGCGCATCTGCTCAATTCGTTGGCTGACGAAGCTATTATCCACTGTCTGGGCGACTACCCCCAGGGCTTGGATAATCGGCACCCCGCTCTTGGCCGCCAGAGAAAAACTACGGGCGAAGCGTGCCAGCGTCGCCTTTTCGACAATACCCCCCACGATGGGAATGCGTAATTTGATAGTATCCCAGCGCAAGCGACCAGACGTAGTGCGCACGTAGGATCGAAGTAGGACAATCAACATAATTAACACGAGCAGCAGTACTGGCCAGAAGCGAACGGTAAACGTAGAAAAGGCGATGAGCCACTGAGTGATGCTTGGCAATTCCGTATGCATCGAGGCGTACACTTGGGCAAAGGTAGGGATAACAAAGATATTGATAACCGCGATTGCGACCGCCATGGCGATGACCACAAAACTGGGATAGCGTAATGCCGATTTGATCTGATCCTTGGTACGCTTTTCAAATTCCAGGTGATAAAACAAATACAGGAAGACGTTATCCAGCCCTCCGGTCATCTCACCCACTCGCATCATGCTGAGATAAAACGAAGAAAATACCTGGGGGTGGCGATGCATGGCTGCGGAAAGCTCCCGTCCGCTATCGAGATCGCTGGACACTTCTTTGAGGATGCCCGCAAAGGTAGGATTGTGGGTCGCTTCCTGTAACCCTGCCAGACCACGCAGAATAGGTACGCCCGCCTTGAGCAGGGTGTGCATTTGGCGGCTGAACAACATCAAGTCGATCGTTTCGACCTTTGGTTGGAATAATCGTTGTAATCCACCTTTGCCAACGACTGTCGCCCTCGTGGTGGGACGAATATTGACGGGAGTAATACCGCCATTCAGCAATTGCTGGGCGCACGCATCCTGGTCGGTACTCTCCAGTACCCCACTAACGGAATCCCCCTGGCTATTGCGGCCAGTGTACGAAAAATAGGGCATAAGACTCTGTCAGGCAATAGAGAAGGATTCAAAAACCGTATGACCGCGCCCAAAATAAAAATCAAAGATTCTTCTTTAATTTAAGTCGCTACCTATGGCTCAGTTATCATTCCGGCAATCCCTGTCAGAGTAACGAATAGGCAGTCTGGGTTGTTTAATAATCAACCGCTTAGGTAATATCACCCATATCATTACTCAAACGCATGGCATCGGTAACCATCGCACGTCCCTGCATAACTAATTCGACCGCACGATGGCGTAAGGTTTGACCAGCCAATTGCTGGCCTGCCCGCGCGACAAATTGGTGTACGTCTTGCCGAGTGACCGCTTCCACCAGGGCTGGGGTCATTTCTAACAGTTCATAGATACCAATTCGACCTCGATAGCCCGTACCGTTGCAATGCGAACAACCTCGTCCTTGGACATAACGGGGCTCAACGGTCTGCTTACCCATACCATAACGCAACCATTCTTCCTCGTAGGACTTGAGCGTGTAAGGTTCGGCACAGGTCTCGCAAACGAGTCGCAATAGGCGCTGGGCCAAAACGACACGTAGCGACGAGGCGATCATAAAGGCGGGGATATTCATATCAAGCAGGCGAACCGGTGTAGTAGCCGCATCATTGGTGTGCAAAGTAGACAACACCAAGTGACCGGTAAGCGCGGCACGTAGCGCAATTTCGGCGGTTTCTTGGTCGCGGACCTCGCCCACCAGGATGATGTCTGGGTCTTGGCGAAGGGCCGAACGCAAAACGCGAGAGAAGGTGAGTTCGATCTTGTCGTTTACTTGGACCTGATTGATCCCCGGCAGACGATACTCCACCGGATCTTCGACCGTGATCACCTTATTGGCTATAGAGTTAATTTCACTCAGGGCGGCATACAGCGTGGTGGTCTTACCACTACCGGTAGGACCGGTCACCAGTACCATACCGCTGGCATGTTGCATGGCCTGACGAAATCGCTGTAAGAGGAGCGGTGGCATACCCAGACGTTCGAGTTTGAGCAGTCCCATTTGCTGATTGAGTAGGCGCATCACCACCGATTCACCGTACTGGGTGGGCAGGGTCGAGACGCGTACGTCAATCATTTGGCCACCGATCCGAACATTGAAACGCCCATCTTGGGGGAGACGTTTCTCGGAGATATCGAGGCCCGACACCAACTTCAGCCGCAAAACTAGGGCCTGGGCAATACGAGTATCCGTCTCGGTCTGGAGGTGCAATACCCCATCAATGCGAAAGCGGATCTGAAGTTTGGCCTCCTGTGGCTCGATATGAACATCGGAGGCGTGGACCTGCGAGGCATCCTCGAAGATAGTTTGGAGTAATCGCGCCACCGGGGCTTCATCCCCTCCCTGAACTCCCCCGATACCGAAATCGATGGAACTATCGCCAATCTCGGCGGTTAGCTCTTGCGCCAGTCCTTTGATCTCATCGGTTCGTCGATAGAATCGGTCAATCGCCTGAAGTAGTTGGTCCTCACTCACTACTGCCAGGTCGATATCGCACCGCAACAGGCGCGAAATTTCATCATAGGCAAACAGATCAGTAGGGTCGGCCATCCCGACCAATACACGATTGTTTCGGTCTTCCAATACCAATACCCGCCAACGCCGCGCCTGGGTTTCAGGCAGTCGTTGTACCTGTTGTGAGGTCAATTGGTAGTATTTGATATTGATGTAGGGAATTTTGAGCTGACGCGCCAAAGCCTGCGCGATCTGTTCCTCGGTGAGATAACCGCGCTCCACGAATAATCGACCCAAGCGACGTCCACTGCGCTGCTGCTCGTCCAACGAACTTCGGAGCTGTTCCACCGTAATTAGGTTCTGTTGGACTAGGATGTCACCTAGACGAATCTTTTCTGGTTTTGTTTTCGTTGCCGTTACCCTTTGAAGAAACAACCATTAAAGAACAAACAATGCGACTGTTCAGATCTAATCGGCCACTTCCCTGGAAATACAGGCACCCCACCCCCTTTTGCGCGGCCAAAAGGGTCGTAATTCTAGGGGGAGGTTGAAACAGCTACATTAAAACAGATATTCCTCGGATATTTTATCTTGCAATCGTCGGTATTATCGTTCCGGTTTCTGGTACAATCTATCCCAGGTTTCACCAATCGCAATTATTCAGAGGAGCGTATCATGGACACTAACGCTATTGCCAGTGCCTCCACCAGCATGGCGTCGTCACGTACCCAAGACGCAGTTCGTACGACCGTGCTAAAGAAAAGCATGGACATTGAGCGTCAAAGCGCTGCGGCCATCATCAATTCCGTCAGCGGGACATCGGGTAACGTTGCCAGTCCCTATCCCATTAGCAACGTCGGTCAGAATATCAACACCACCGCCTGACCACGAAATACCATCAAATCGTTATGAAGATCCTCCCATTTGCCCCGGCATGAAAACCGGGGCAAATTCTTTGGGAAATATCGCGAAAGACATGGATCCGTTTATTGGGATAGATAATCCACTACGCAATCACTCCGTCGTTCCGGCAGAATACCAAAATGACGGCTAGCTGCTGAGAGCATTTTCGATAATGTCTAATCGAAAGGATGGCGCCGGATAATCGTCTCGGCGCGTTCGGCCCCTGTAGAAATAATGTCGACGGGGGCGCCTACCAATGCCTCGACACGCGCCAGATAATTCCTCGCGGCTACCGGCAGGCGATCATACTCGGTAATGCCCGCAGTGGATTCTTGCCAACCCGGCATATCCTCATAGATCGGTTCACAGGCAGCATATTCCTCAGCACCTACCGGAGGCGTGGTACGTACTACTCCATCACAGCGATACCCCACGCCTAAACGTATGACTTCCAACCCGTCTAACACATCGAGTTTGGTAACACACAATCCGCTGACGCTGTTGATCTGAATAGCATGGCGTAATGCCACAATGTCAAGCCAACCACAACGACGCGCCCGCCCCGTGGTCGCCCCGAATTCATGGCCGCGCTGCGATAAATGCGCACCCACGGCATCGAATAATTCAGTGGGGAAAGGTCCGCCACCTACCCGGGTGGTATAGGCTTTGGTAATGCCCAATATATAATCGAGAGTCCGAGGACCGACGCCGCTACCCGTGCAGGCCCCGCCCACCGTGGTATTAGATGAGGTAACGAAAGGATAGGTGCCGTGGTCAATATCTAATAAGGTCCCTTGCGCCCCCTCAAACAAAAGACTGGCCCCCTGTCGACGGTATTGCTCCAATAGTTCGGGAATATCGGCTACCAGTGGCACGAATTGGTCGGCCATGGCCAGGGTTTCATCCAATACCTGCGAGAAATCCACCGGCGCGACCTTGTAATAATGTTGTAGCGCAAAGTTATGGAATTCCAATACCTCGCCAAGCTTGGCGGTAAAACGCTCACGGTGGAATAGATCACCCAATCGTAACGCCCGGCGGGCAACCTTATCCTCATAAGCGGGACCAATTCCACGTCCAGTGGTGCCAATGGCCGATTTACCTCGTGCCTGTTCTCGGGCGTGGTCTAAAGCCACGTGGTAGGGCAGGATAAGGGGGCAGGCTGCGCTAATGGATAATCGTTCACGGGCGGGGACGCCGCGTTCCTCTAGCGTTTGCAATTCTTTGAGCAAAGCCGTCGGCGAAAGTACCACACCGTTGCCAATAAGACACGCCACCCCCTCTCGCAAAACGCCCGATGGAACGAGGTGCAAAACGGTCTTGACGCCATCAATTACTAAGGTGTGGCCGGCGTTGTGTCCTCCTTGGAAACGAACCACGGCACCTACTCGATCGGTGAGTAGGTCCACCACCTTACCTTTGCCTTCGTCACCCCACTGGGTGCCGATCACCACCACGCTCTTTCCCATATTGAACCTTCTCGAAGTTTCTGCCAACGATGGCTCTGGTATCTAAGACCACCGCATGAACTATACGTACACCCCAAAACTAGAAATTTCCCATAATCGTTCGCCCCTTCCGTTGAGAGGGGAAGTGAACGCTTACCATTTCTCTTCTCAAACCAAAACTTTTTCTAATTAATCCAAGTTGCTACCTACAGTCTCAATCTGTAATTCTTTCCAAACAGGCGATTTTTTGATCGCCCTCCCCCCACTCCCCTCCCAACGGGAGGGGAGTGGGGGGAGGGCGATCAAAAAATTACTTAATGTAGGTAGCAACTTGGGTTAATTACTTTTGTTTTGAATATTGAATATTAGACATTATCGGAAACCCAAAACCTCACCCCCCGCCCCCCTCTCCTTAACAGGAGAGGGGGAGATTTTTTGCCTGTTCCGTTCAGGAGTTAAGCATAACAACGGAATAATTCTCCCCCTCTCCTGTTAAGGAGAGGGGGGCGGGGGGTGAGGTTTCCGATAATGTCTATTGAACATTGCAAAAATCAAGTCGCTCGCAGTTATCCAAACTTCCCTTGCTGAGATTAGAACAACAACAATCTCCCCACACCTCTTGGGCGGTAGTCAGTAATTGGCGGTGGTCATTAGAGGTAGTACGGCGTACTTTTTAGAATTTCTTCAGAACCAGTCACCATCATCACCCCACCGGAGACAATATCACCGACATCGTCTCCGGCGGTTAGGATGGTGTGATGACCGCGAGCTTGGGGCAATCAACGCACCGCGCGGGTGCTATTTGCCCTCTGGCGGAATCCCTCCATGGGAGTCCTGAAGAAAACGGAAGAAAGGCGTATTCGGGGACAGAATCAGCACGTCCTTGCCATCTTTGAAAGTTGCCCGATAAGCAGCCAAGCTACGGTAGAAACTGAAGAATTTCTGATCGCGGCCATAGGCGCGGGCATAGATTTCGGTAGCGGTAGCGTCGCCCTCGCCGCGAATTAACTCAGCGTCTCGAAATGCCTCCGCAAGAATCACCTCACGCTGGCGATCGGCATCCGCACGAATACGCTCGGCCGCCTCGGCACCGCGTGAACGTAATTCTTTGGCCACTCGCTCACGCTCAGCTTCCATGCGCCGGTAAACAGAACTGCTCACCTCACGGGGCAAGTCAATGCGCTTAATGCGGACATCCACCACATCGATACCAAAATCGTGGGCCACCTTATTCGCTTCGGTAGAGAGCACTGCCATAATCTGCGTACGCTCACCAGAGACGACATCTTGAATGGTGCGTTTACCAAATTCGCCGCGCAGACTGTCCTTGATAATCTGTAGGAGGCGAACATTGGCGGCCGTTTCATCGCCCCCAACCGCAGTGTAGTAACGCTGCACATCGGCAATCCGCCACTTGACGAAGGAATCGACGATGACATTCTTTTTTTCGCTGGTTAGGTAACGCTCCGGCTCCGCGTCCAAACTTAGGATACGCCCGTCAAAATAATAAACAGTATTAACAAACGGGAGCTTTAGGTAGAGGCCAGGGCTGGTAATGACTCGTTGAACCTCACCAAATTGTAAAACTAGGACGCGCTGCGACTGTTGAACCACGAACAGCGAAAAGAACAAAAATCCGACGATGGCCATAGCCACCACAACGAGAGCATTTCTAGCTTGTCCCATCAGCGTTCTCCACGACTGCGCAGATCATGCCGGCTGCGGGGATCGGTCGTAATAGTAGGGGCGGGGGTATCCTGGTGGGCAAGACCCAGCGCCGCTGCAACCGCTTCAGAACGACCGCCGGAACGCTGCCCCACTAATTGATCCAGGGGCAGGTACAGCAAATTATTACCCTCGGTACCGACCAGAACCTTAATACTGCCCGCCAAGATATCCTCCATACCATCCAAATAGAGTCGCTCGCGGGTTACTTCCGGCGATTTCTCGTATTGCTCCAACACTTTCATAAAACGGTTCGATTCACCCTCGGCGCTGGCTACGATTCGCGATCGATAGCCATTGGCCTCCTCCAATTGGCGTGCGGCAGCGCCACGGGCTTTGGGCAGGATATCATTGGAATAAGTCTCAGCCTCATTCTTAAGCCGCTGCTCGTCTTCTCGGGCTTTTACTGCGTCGGCAAAGGCGGCCTGGACCTCTTCCGGTGGCTGGGCGTCCTGCATATTGACACTGGTCACATCAATGCCCGCCTGATAGCGGTCCAGAATATCCTGAATCAAGTGCCGCGCACGGTCGACAATCTCTCCGCGCCCTTCCGTAAGGACAAAGTCCATTTTGCTCTTGCCAATTACCTCACGCACTGCGCTTTCGGTAACTTGTTGCAAGGTTGCGGTCGGCTCTTTGACGTTGTAGAGAAAATCCCGGGCATCCTTGACACGATATTGAACGGCGAACTTAATATCGATGATATTCTCATCCTGAGTAAGCATGAGCGATTCTGCCGGTACCGAACCCATTGGCTGGTGCCCAACGCTGGTGCTGCGGTAGCCGATCTCAACGTTACGAATCTGTTCGGTGTTGACGATCTGGACCGACTCGATTGGATAGGGCCAATGCCAGCGCAGACCCGGTAGGGTCGTCGTAGCAAAACGTCCGAAGAGTAATACCACTCCTCGTTCTGCCTGATCTACCACGTAGATGCCCGTAAGCATCCAGATAATCAGGAGCAAGAAGAGAACGATGCCTAGCTTTCTCGAGTGGGCACCCGTCGGACGACTACCACCGTCGGAACCTCCAAAGAGTCCGCCGAGGCGTTCCTGCATCTTACGTACGACCTCATCGAGGTCGGGCGGGCCTTGATCGTTATCGTTATTGCGCCCGCTCCAGGGGTCACGCCCCCGGGAGCCACCTGGTTCATTCCAGGCCATTGCGTGCTCCGGTGGATTACAAGGAAGGGAACAAATGGAATCGCAGCCCCCTTTAGGGGAAAACCACGACAGCATGACCTAATCATCTACTCAAGCTGGGTCCGACTCGGGAGCGTCCACCTCTTCGCTGGTGGGCAGTCGCACATTGCGCACCGGTACAACGGTGGAGATGGCGTGCTTGTAGACCATCTGACTCACAGAATTCTTGAGCAATACCACAAACTGGTCAAAGGACTCGATCTGGCCCTGGAGCTTAATCCCATTTACCAGGTAAATCGAAACCGGTACCCTTTCTTTGCGTAGGGCATTCAAGTAAGGGTCTTGTAGAGATTGCCCCTTGCTCATCTAGCATACTCCCGTCTTGTTGTTAGAAACTCATTACATAACAAAGCCTTGGGTCGTGCGCATCCACCCTTGGTAGATCCATCGATCCCTACTCTATCAATAACCTGGGAACCCATTCTGCGCCAAGACCCGAAGTGCTTGCCCGACAATTCCGGGGTCCGTGCTTTCGAGCCATTGGGTAGCGGGTTCCGGTCGTAACCAAGTCAACTGGCGTCGTGCCAACTGCCGAGTCGCCACCACCGCCCGTTCCTGCATCGTGGCAAAGTCAACAGATCCCGCCAGGTGTTCCCACACCTGACGATACCCTACCGCTCGCAAGGCAGGAGTATGGAGGCCGAGATCTTTTCTATTGTAAAGGACTTCCACTTCTCCCACCAATCCTTCTCCCAACATTCGGACGAAACGCGCCGCAATACGACGTTGCAGTAGTGGCCGGTCGGCGGGGGAGATTACCAGTTTAATCAGTCGGTAGGGTAACTTTTGTGGTGCCTCTGAGGCGAATAACTCCGTGGGCGGGCGGCCGGTCAATTCGATAATCTCTAGTGCTCGCTGGATACGTTGGGGGTCATTAGGGTGGATGCGTTGCGCCAACACGGGGTCAAGCGTCGCCAGACGTGCGTGCAATGCGGCCCAACCGAGGTGTACCGCCTCTGTCGCAAGACGCGCCCGAACCTCCGGATCGGCCTCTGGCAACGGTGCCAGCCCTCGTTCTAACGCCCGGAAATAGAGCATGGTTCCCCCCACCAACAGCGGTACTCGACCCGCCGCCGTAATGTCCTCCATTTCACGGAGGGCATCACTACGAAACTGTGCGGCGGAATAAGCCTCCGCAGGATCGTGGATATCAATCAAACGATGGGGAGCAATCGCTAGCACCTCGGGACCTGGCTTGGCACTACCTATGTCCATTCCCCGGTAGACCATGGTGGAGTCCACACTAATAATCGTGCAGGGGAGGCGGCGTACCAGCTCCACCGCCAGCTCGGTCTTGCCCGACGCCGTAGGACCCATGAGAAAGATGGCAAGAGGCAGATGGTCAGGCACAGAATCGGAAGGCAATACCACAGTGGCGTCAGGAATGTGCAAAAGCGTTGGCACGATAACTAGGGGACGACCTTGGCCGGTTACATCCCCACCCGCAACAGAAAAGTCTTCAGATACTCGCCCTCGGGATGATAAAGGTTGAAGGGATGGTCCAGGGGTTGACTGTAACGGGCAAGGACCTGCACCGACTGATCCGCCTCTCGGGCAGCGGCATAGAGGATTTTCTGAAACAGGTCCCAATCTACATGTGCCGAGCAAGAGCAAGTAAGCAGCAATCCACCAGGTTCTAACAAACGTAATCCTAGTCGGTTAATATCCTTATAGGCCCGTGACCCCTGTTCCAGGTGGGTACGATGTTTCACAAAGGCGGGCGGGTCCAAGACCACCAAATCGTAGCGGTCGGTACAGCGACGCAGCCAATCGAAGGCATCTGCCGTCTCGAAGCGATGGTCTGCTGGGTCCATACCGTTCAAAACAAAATTCTCCTTGGCCAAGGATTGCGCCGTAGCGCTGACTTCCACCGAGGTAGTAATCGCCCCCTGCCGTGCCGCGTGGAGACTAAACCCGCCAGTGTAAGAAAAACAATTGAGCAAACGTGCGCCTCTACTGGCTGCGGCTAGCTCGGCGACGCGACGACGATTGTCACGTTGGTCCAGAAATAACCCAGTCTTCTGGCCCCCCAGTACGTCTACCCAGGTACATACACCATGCTCAACGACCTCCAGTCGTTTGGGACGATCCGCCCCCTTGCTCTCTATTGTTATTTCGGCGACAGAATAGTGGGGTGAAATATTTCCCCACAGAACACTGGAAGAAGCAGTCACCCCCTCCTCTTTGAGGGCAGGAGAGCGTTCAACGATGGCGGTGGGTGTAAAAATACGACACAACAGATCCACGATCAGCGGGCGCAGACGGGTCATTCCTAGGGTATGGAGCTGCACTACCAAGACTGATCCATAGCGGTCAACCACCAGACCAGGTAGCCCGTCTCCTTCGGCATGTACCAGACGTAGCGCCGTCACCTCAGAACCCAGAAAACGAGAACGAAGCGCCGCCGCCGCCGTCAGGCGAGCGGCCAAGAGGTCCGCGTTGACCGGTTCTGAACCAAAGGTGAGCAGCCGTAACCGAATCTGGGAATGGGGATTGTAAAATCCACGACCCAGCAAGTGACCGGTGGCGTCGTGGATGGCCACAATACCCCCCGCCTGCGGATCACCCTCGACTTTCATTACCGCCCCAGAGAAAACCCAGGGATGGCGGTTCAAAAGGGAACGCTCGCGGCCAGACTTAAGTACGACCCGTGCGTGAAGCTGATCAAGAGGTAATGTGGACATGGGAGTTTGTTGGTAGTCCTTGTAAATTGATGGATGTTTAAGGGTGTGAAGCCTTGTATTAATAACTCAAGTTGCTACCTAGCGCGCTTTTCTCCCCTCTCCCTCCGGGAAAGGGGTTTTTTCGTTTCTCACCGTATAGGTGGCAACTTGGGTTAATACAAAAAGATTTCAACAGTTATTTCATTCTGTCCCGCCCAGCCATTCTTCCCATAACCGTATTACTTCGTGTCGATAATCATTAAGTGATTGGTCGAGTTGTCCAGTGGGGAGGCGGGTCGATTCGCCCTGAAGGGTCGAGCGATGGACAGCGTGGCGTAAACGTCGGTAGATTTCTTGGAGCGTTGCGGCATCATTGGCAGAGATCAGATTGCAATCGCGGAGAGTATCGATCTGACGGATATTGTCAGTCCAACGGGTTAATTCTGGATAGGTATGGGCATAGCGAAGCACGGCATATTGGACCAAGAACTCGATATCCGCGATGCCGCCTCGATCCTGTTTGAGATCGAATTGTCGGATAGGGTCTTTACTACCCAATTCGGTACGCATCCGCTCGCGCATTTCCCGTACCTCTCGACGTAGAACTACGGGATCCCTCTCTCGGCATAAAACCTCGTGACGAATTTTTAGAAAAGATTCCGCCACTGCGGTATCCCCTGCCACCGGGCGCGCCCGAACCAGGGCCTGTTGTTCCCAGGTCCACGCGGCTGTGCGCTGATAGCGGGTATAGGCGTCCAGGCTGGTGACCAATAGCCCTGATACACCGCTGGGACGCAGGCGTAGGTCGATTTCGTAGAGTTTTCCCGCTGGAGTGTGGGTGGTGAGAATGTGGATCATCCGCTGAGCCAGACGAAGGAAAAATACTCCAGTATCAATGGGGTGTATCCCGTCCGTGGGGGAGGTTACGTCGCCGCTATGGAGGAAAACGATATCTAGGTCTGACCCGTAGCCAAGCTCGATCCCCCCCAACTTCCCGTAACCAATGATGCTAAATCCCTTTTCCCCCTCAGAGATCCCGGTTAAACCAATCGGACGTCCGTGTTTCCCCACCAAATTATGCCAGGCCAGGTCCAAGACTTCGGCAAGGACCACCTCGGCCAATTCCGTAAGGTGGTCGCTTACCACCATTAAAGGCAACACCCCGGTCACATCCGCTGCGGCTACCCGAAGACTGTTCCCATGTCGAAAGTGGCGGAGCGCCTCCATTTCGATCTCCAAGTCGTCTTCGGGCAGGCGCACTAGGGTTTGACGTAGGGCATCCGCCAGCGCTGCACGGTGGGGCGGTGCGTAAAGGGTGCGAGGGTCGATCAATTCATCCAATAACACCGGAAAACGTGCGATCTGTTGGGCAATCCAGGGACTTGCCGCGCACAGACGTACCAGTTGGGACAGGGCGAGGGGATTCTCCACCAACAGGGCAACGTAAGCGGTACGTCGGCCGATGGATTCCAACACCGTGACCAGTCGCTCTACGGCTGCGGTGGGACGAGCCGTTTCTTTTGCGGCCGAGAGTAGCAACGGCATCAATCGATCCAGACGTTCCTGGCCACGCTCGGAAAGGGTGCGCACCGAGGTACAGCTACGCAGTCGTGCCAAGGCATCAACAACCGACGGCGCCATCCTCAATTCCGCCAACACCGATGAAACACGCTCTGATTCCAGCAATCCGCGCCAGAAGGCATGGAGGTCTCCAAGCTCATTTTGGAGAGGAGCCTCATTTTGTGGGGAGGCAAATACTCGCTGAAAATGATCATGGACTCGTGCGAAATGGTGGTCCAAATCCGACTGAAAGTCTTTCCACGTCGCATAACCCATCGCTAGCGCAAGACGAATACAACCAATTTCATCTTGGGGGAGCGTCTGGGTCTGTTGATCGGCATATTCCTGAAGGCGGTGTTCTACGTCACGCAGAAATACATAGGCGGTAGCTAATTCACTCACTACGAAATCAGGTAACAAATGCAAATAGTCCAGAATCTTTAGTGTGGGTAATAGGCGTGGGTCTTGAAGTTCGGGGGTACGTCCACCACGGGCGAGTTGGAAGCCTTGAACAATGAATTCCACCTCTCGAATTCCGCCGTAGCCAAGTTTGACATTTCCGGTGAGCCCCTTGCGACGCACCTCAGCGGCGATGAGTTCTTTCATCTCACGCAACGCCTCCAGTGTCCCATAGTCGAGGTAGCGACGATAGACAAAGGGATGCAAGAGTTTAATCAGTGCCTGTCCCGCGTTTCGATCGCCAGCTACCGGACGCGCTCGAATAAGGGCATAACGCTCCCATTCCCGACCGTGGGCCTGATAGTAATTCTCCAAGGCATCGAAGCTCGTTGCTAACGGCCCCACCTCACCAAACGGTCGGAGACGCATATCCACCCGAAAGACAAAACCAAGCGGGGTAACCGTTGATAGTGCTTTTATGAGTCGTTGACCGAGGCGGATAAAGAATTCAGCATTACTCAACGTCCGCCGACCGTTGGTTTCTCCATCTTCTGGATAAACAAAAAGCAAGTCGATATCCGAAGAGAAATTGAGTTCTGCAGCCCCCAATTTTCCCAAAGCCAGGACGACCAGGGATTGAGGTACGCCGGCGGGTGAGTGAGGAATTCCCAGTTCGCGGCGTAACCAAGCCTCTAGGTAGGTAAGGGCCGCGTCAATGGTGGCATCGGCAAAGGCCGATAACTCCGCCACCGTGGTGTGGTAATCGGCACGTTTGGCAAGGTCGCGCCAGGCAATTCGCACCATCTCGCGGCGTCGTAATCGACGCAACTGCATCCCGAGTGCTGCCTCATTACTCACCCCGGCCAGCGCCGTTGTCAGTCGTCGTGGATATTCATCTGCATCGTAGGCGCGATCCAGATCGCCGCTATTGGTAAGGTCGGTAAGTAGTGCGGGATCAACTATACAAAGCCGCGCGATAAATTCACTTGCTGCCCACACACGAGGCAATTCAGCAAGCAATGCGGGTTCACTGAGCGGGGTTACCTGATGAGCAGCAGTAGCGGCTAGATATTGATCGAAGCTACGGGCAACGGCCTCACGTAAGAGGGTAGGCAATGTGCCTAAGTCGAGGACGGAAGATGCAGAACACATAATAGCGAAACACCCAATGGCAAATTATTTTTTCTCAACAAGAAACGTTCCAACCCAAAAAGGTAAGAAAAGATCTTATTGATTGGTTCAAAAGGGACCTGGGTCCCACTCGCCGCAGAGCTATCCAGCAATTTATCCTTCCACCTCATCATCACCGCAAGCGGGAACAACACGGTATTAAAATACGAAATCCTTGTCGGTGTAAAACCAGAGTCACTTACCTTCTGTCGTAGCGCACCATAAGAATAACGCCGTTTGTGATGAAGAAACTCATCGTGAACACTCCACAGCCACGGATGAGCAGGGACGGTTACCAATACCCTTCCACCTTCAGCAACCAGCCCCTTTAAAGCCGTTAAGGTTCCGAGATCATCATCGATATGTTCTAAAACGTCAAATAGGCAAATTAGATCGAATCGTTCAGCAATGAACGGCAGATCAGATGGACAAGAACCCAAACGAATATCAAAGCGATTTCTGGTTCTCTCTGAGGCTATAGCGCGGGCGCTAGCGTCCATCTCTAGCGCACTAACCTTGCCGAAACTCGCCAACATCTCCAAATTTCCACCAGTTCCCGAACCTATTTCAAGGATTTTTGCGTTGGGAGGCATGTGTAAGGTATGAATAATCTGCGTTAAAATGACTCGCCTGCCAATAAACCACCAATGTCGGGTCTCGCTATTGGCCATTTCCAAGTACGCATTAGGATTCATGGTTGTTCTCGTAGCATTTGCGAATAATATAATTGGGTCGTTGTTTGGTTTCCATGTAGATCCGTCCCACATATTCACCTAAAACGCCAATACCAATCAGTTGCAGGCTACCAATAAACAAAATGGCTACCAACAGCGACGCATAACCAGGAACATCTTTGCCATAGATTAATGTTCTGAAGATGATAATTATCGCGTACAGACTGCTTACTAATGCACCAGAACCACCAATGTAGGTCCAGACCTTGAGTGGTGTAGCGCTAAAACTGGTAATACCTTCCAGTGCGAAATTCCAGAGCCTCCATCCAGAAAATTTGGAGGCGCCGACGGCGCGCGGATTCCTAACATAATTGACAGTGACCGTTTTAAAACCTACCCAGGCAAATAGCCCCTTCATGAAACGCTGACGTTCGGGCAATTTTTTAAGGGAATCCACCACCACCCTATCCATGAGCCGGAAGTCTCCAACGTTTTCGGGTATTTCTATATGAGAAAGGCGGTTGTGAAATTGATAAAATGCTGCTGCCGTTTTTCGCTTAAGAAATGAATCGGAACTTCTATTGGTTCGATGCGCGAGGACAACCTCTGCGCCGTTCTGCCATTCTTGAATGAGCGTAGGAATCAATTCTGGCGGATCTTGAAGATCCGCATCGATAGGAATTATCGCATCGCCATGCGCTGCATCGATACCCGCCGTCAGCGCCGGTTCTTTACCAAAATTCCTTGAAAATTCAATCACTCGAAAACGCGGATCGAGGTTGACTAGGGCGATCAACCTCGCCAAGGTGTCGTCGTGGCTACCATCATCGATGCAAACTACTTCGAATCTAACGCTGGGCGTTTGATCGAAAACCGAACAAATCTCCCGATAGAAGTGATCCACCCCCTCCCCTTCGTTATAGAAAGGGACCACGATTGAAACTAATTTACATTTTTGAGACATCAATAAGCGTTCCAATTTGCTGGTGAGTAGACATTATCGGAAAAACCAGAGAAGCTATCCAACCCAAGTTGCCACCTATTCAAAATTCGGGATCGCATCCAATCGTCCCCCCTCAATCCCCCCGTAAACGGGGTGAGGTCTGCGGCCTACTCCCTCCCCGTTTACGGGGAGGGCTGGGGAGGGGGCAAGTAGGTGGCAACTTGGGTTAGGTAGTACCTATCCGAAAACCCCGGTTTCGGGTTGTGCAAATCTCCGTATCGCAAAATAAAGACAGTTTTTGACTAGGCACTAGCTAGTAACTTTGGTTATTTGGCGTTGAAACAACGGTCAAAGAAAGTTGAACTGGCGGATTCCCATCACCAGCAGATCTGCCAAGGCAATGACATTGGTGTGATGAGCAACACTATCGGTGCTCCAGATCTCATTTATCCCAGCTTGTTTTAAGCGTTCCGGGCTATTTGTGCAAAATAGGGCATGGGTTATTAATACCGCCACCCGCGCCACTCCACGGGCGTACAGCGCCTCGGCGGTTTTGGCGAGCGTACAACCAGTACTCGCCACATCATCCACAACCACTACCATTTGGTCTCGATAATCAAGGTCGGGAAGGGTAATACTTACCGCACAATCACCGCTGCGCTGTTTGGTGGCTACGGCATGGCGTAGGCCATGGGAATGGGCAATAGCCTCTACCCATTGTTTCGCTTCTTGGTCGGGTCCCAGCAATAGAGCATTTTCGTACAGCGGCTGATGTTTCAGGAAATCTCCCATAAGGGAGGTCGCCGAAAGGGCAAGAACAAAATGGGCCGGGAGAACTTCCTCTAAGAAACGAATGCGATGAAGGTGGGGATCTACGGTAATAACCGCATCGAATAATTCTCCCAATACCCCTCCCACGATCCGCTGGCTTACTATCTCACCGGGGTGGAAGGCCATATCCTGGCGCATATAGCACAGGTAGGGGGCAATCAAAGTAAGGTGGCGAACCCCCAATTGTCGGGCAGCACGAGCCACAAGGATTAGCTCGACGAGTTTATTGTTGGGGTGGTCTAGGCTGCGACAGAGAATGACCTCGTCTGGCAGTGTCGGTGGTAGCCGTATTCGACTTTCTCCATCGGGGAAGTGATGGATCTCTATCTCCGCCCAAGCGACAGATAACGCCGTTGCCAATGCACGGCCTTGCGGAACATAATCGGGAAAGCTAAGAACAAGCATCACCACCTCGCCCCGGAAGAACAGAAACCATTCGTAGCTGAGTACACAACCATCCAATGCAAGAAATTAAAGACTCTTTCTTTTAGTTCATCACGAACCTTCCGGCTTTTGCGAGAGTTACTCGTTCACGACCCTCTAGGTCGAACCGTGTTTCTAATTCGGTATAATCTCGTTTGGTTAATAATTGACGTACGGATGCTCCCTGATCGTAGCCATGCTCCAACAACAACCTACCGCCGGGATATAGATAATCACGAGCGGTTGCAATAATCAGACGAATGGCTGCTAATCCATCAGGACCTGCCGTAAGGGCAAGTTGTGGTTCGAAACGCAGATCATCAAGATGAGGATCAGCAACGGCCACATAGGGTGGATTGGATAAGATCAGATTGAAACACTGCCCTGCTAGCGGGGCACACCAATCCCCGGTGCGAAATTCCACATTCGCTAATCCCAAACGATGGGCGTTGGCCTGGGCGATGGTTAGGGCAGCGGGACAACAATCGGTGGCGATTATCCGACAAGCAGGGCGTTCCGTAGCTACAGCCAGGGCAATGGCACCGCTTCCGGTACCGAGGTCCGCTACAGTCCAAGAGACATCAAGGGGAATCAGGGCGAGCGCTAATTCCACCAGCAATTCGGTTTCCGGGCGCGGGATAAGTACCGAAGGACTCACCGTCAATTCTAACGACCAGAATTCCCAGCGACCCAACAGATAGGGCAATGGTTCGCCTTGGATACGACGCATCAGGAGCGTCTCATAGTGGGCCTGCTGGTCGCTAGTCAACAATTGCTCGGAGTGTGTGAATAATCGGATGCGTGGCCAATTAAGGACATAACCGAGCAACCATTCTACCTCTCGTGGTTCACCACGGAGATCTGTCTTTCCACGCGCCAATGCCGATGCCACGGTCGTCGCGAGGGTGGCATTATTTTGTGTCGCTAATGCGGTTAGTCGGCTAGATAATTCCACCATGAAACTATTCGCGACCCGATTACGTGGATAAGACTATTGGAGGCTTTTACGTTGCTAATTACCTGCGCCCTTTGAGAGAAGGCGTAAACGAATTATTCGTATTTCAACGATCAGAATCACTCAATGCCGCGAGTTGGTCTGCCTGATATTCCTGAATCAAAGGAGCGACTACGAAATCAAGGCTACCCTCCATAATTGTGTCCAGGCGATAGAGTGTCAGATTGATGCGGTGGTCGGTGATTCGGTTTTGGGGATAATTGTAGGTACGAATTTTTTCAGAGCGGTCACCGCTCCCCACCAATAGGCGACGTGTGGCGGATTGTTCTGATTGTTGGCGTTCTTGTTCAACGGAGAGCAACTTGGCCTGGAGGACGGACATCGCGCGGGCACGATTCTTGTGTTGGGAGCGTTCCTCTTGGCATTCCACCACGATGCCGCTTGGCAGGTGGGTAATACGAATAGCGGATTCGGTCTTGTTTACGTGCTGCCCACCTGCCCCACTGGAGCGGAAGGTATCCACTTTGAGGTCTGCGGGATTAATCGGTGTCTCTTCTACCGCGTCCAGTTCCGGTATCACCGCCACGGTGCAGGCCGAAGTGTGGATACGGCCCTGGGCTTCGGTGGCGGGGACACGTTGCACACGGTGAGCCCCGGACTCAAACTTGAGTTGCGAGTACGCACCCTGACCAACTATCCGCGTGATCGCCTCCTTGTAGCCGCCGGCCTCTCCGGCACTGGCGCTCAATATCTCGAATTGCCAGCCGCGACTCTCTGCGTAACGGGTATACATGCGCAGCAGATCCCCTGCGAATAGAGCCGCCTCGTTACCCCCGGTCCCGGCCCTGATCTCCAGGAACAGGTTACTGTCATCGTGGGGATCGCGGGGCAACATCAGGACCTGCAACGATTTTTCTAGTTCAAGGATTCGTTCTTTGGCAACGAGTAACTCATCGTTGGCCAGGGCGCGCAACTCGAGGTCGTCATCACGAAGCAAGGTTTGTGCCGCTTCCTGCTCGGTCAGGGCACCACGCAACTGGGCGTAGGTCTCCACAACGGGGCCAAGTTGGGCATATTCCACGGACAAAGCACGGAAACGATCCGGTTTGGAGAGGATTTCGCCGTCGGCGAGTAAGGCTGCCAGTTCTTCGCGGCGTTCCGTCAGGCTGTCGAGTTTGGTTTGGATCGAGGGATTCACGGTAATGGACGCAAGGAGTTTCGGAAAATCAATTTGTTACTGCACGAGTATGGCATCCTGGGGGGATGAAGGTGGCAGCCCTGCTAGTCATGACAAAAGGACCAGCATTGTACGCTGTTACCGTTGATTCACGGTAACCCGTTGATATTTCGCTCTCCCTATACCAAATTCAGGTACCCTCGTCTTAGAATGGGCAGACGGCGAGTGAATACCTCCACCATTCGCTCAAATCTCCCCAAGGTTTCATAGATCCACGGTAAACCATTGAAATGAAAGCCGCGCAGTCTACCACAAGAACCACGGAAATGGACGATAAATATTGCCATCATCATTTTTGCGGCAAAGACCTGTCTAAATGAACCGCCGCCCTGACCCAGTATTATTATTGCTTGCCTGTTTTTGGTTATTAGTTTTGGGCGGTAGCTGGTGGGTAGCTGATTATTGGATGAAATCTCAAGCCAACCCCAATCCACGGCCAACGATCACTGCGGTCGGGGAGGTTGTCCTGGAGCGGAATCGCGAGGGGCATTATGTCGTAAGTGGTGAAATTAACGGCTATCCTGTCACCTTTATGATAGATACCGGCGCAACTGATGTGGCCCTATCCGCACGACTTGCACGTAAACTCGGTCTTGATAGTAATGAGAAAGTTCTAATCAAGACCGCCAACGGTACGGCAACGGGATTTGTTGTACGCTTGGCAACGGTGCATCTCGGGAACATTGATATGCATAATGTTGATGCAACGATTCTCAGAATCGATGATGGATAATGTAGTATTGCTCGGGATGAGTTTCCTAAAACATTTAGAATTTACGCAACGCGAGCGACGGCTTTTCTTGCGTGCCCCGCAGGCAAATGCCGTGCGTTTGCACGAGAAATAACAGAAATTACCACATGTCGTTTCGGTAAATCCCCTAGCGTTTTATCTTCCCTTCACACTGGATGAAACCCATGCCTACGTTATTCGACCCCTTGCCATTAGGTGAGTTACTCCTTCCCAATCGTATCATTATGGCGCCGCTGACGCGCAGCCGTGCCAGTGCGACGGGTGTACCAAATGCACTGATAGCGGCCTATTATGCCCAGCGAGCGAGTGCGGGGCTAATTATTTCCGAGGCCACCGTGGTTACCCCGATGGGAATCGGTTATGCAAATACCCCTGGGATCTGGTCAGATGAACAGGTTGCGGGTTGGCAATTGGTGACGCAGGCGGTACATGCGGCGGGTGGACGTATTTTCCTGCAATTGTGGCATACCGGCCGCGTTTCGCATCCGCTATTTCTAAACGGTGCGCTACCGGTTGCGCCCAGTGCGATTGCACCCGAGGGGCAGGTGAGCCTAGTTCGGCCGGAAACCCCTTACGTGGTGCCGCGTGCGTTGGAAATACAGGAGATCCCCGCTATTGTCGCAGCGTATCGGAAAGGCGCGGAAAATGCGCAAAGCGCCGGTTTTGACGGTGTCGAGATCCATGGCGCGAATGGCTATCTGCTCGATCAGTTTTTGCAGGATAGTTCTAATCGACGCACGGATGACTATGGTGGGTCTATGGAGAATCGTGCACGGTTAATGTTGGAGGTCATTGATTCTGCAATTGCGGTATGGGGTGCGGGTCGGGTTGGGTTGCATCTTGCGCCACGTGGTGATGCCCACAGTATGGGCGATTCCAATCCTCTGGCGACCTTTGGCTACGTTGCAAAAGAGGCTACTCGACGCGGAATTGCCTTCCTTTGTGTGCGCGAGCACGACGGCCCCGACCGGATAGGACCGCAGATCAAACGAGAGTTTGGTGCGGTCTATATTGCTAACGAAGGTTTTGTGCAAGAGACCGCTGAGCAATTGCTTGTCAATGGCGATGCGGATGCAGTTGCGTTTGGTCGGTTATATATCTCCAATCCTGATTTACCAAGGCGTTTTGCGTCGAATGCCTCCCTCAATGAACCCAATCCAGCAATGTTTTTCGGTGGCGGTGCGGAGGGGTATACCGATTATCCTACGCTGTAAAATATCGGTCTTGGTCATCGTTTCGTCAGGTTACGGTCAATTGCTCCGAAGAAGCGTAATGAGATAGCCTGTGGGCTACGTGGGGGCGTCGCACTCGCTACGCTTCTCTGTGATTCTCTGTCAATGCGTAAGTTCTATGTTTGGTCGAAAACCCTCTTGATTTTGCAACCCAGAGGGTTGCGAAACACAAAATCGGGGTTTTCGGCCAAGCACTACTTAGCAAACGGTTTACTCCATATCCGTAGGGACGAACAAGATTGAGGTCAAAGTAAAGGAAAGGACTAGATAGAAGAGGCTCAATCCTGTCGCCAACGTTGGGGAGGTATCCAAGGCATGGCGCAGGATATGACTCAATACGGTCAAGCTCCAGACCAGGAGACCCAACATCACCAGAAAGGGGAGCTGATCAATGTTTTGGTCCGCGTGCTCTAGTGCGGCGTACCAGGCATTCAGGGGCAAGGCCACGACCGTAAGCAACCCGAGCGCCCCAAGAACCGCTGTCAGGGTTTGAGCGATGCGATGCTCAAAGCGCCACACACGCAAAGTTATCCACACCAGCGAGACCAGTAGAAAGGTGTCTACCACTGAGATCCCTACCGACGGTAGGGGAGGAAAATTGGTCAGGGAAACTAATATCCCTGCCAAGAAGTAGAGCAATAAAGATACTTGGAGCAGAAAACGCGAGGAGGGAACATCCTGGGGACCCGCTTGGAGCAAGAGGATGTTTATAAATAGCTTAAGTATGATAGACATAAGTCTCAGACACCGAAATATTTGGCCATTGGATGATGAACAACGATGGCAGAGGTAGATTCTTCGGGCCAAAGCTGGTCCTCCTCCCCGAGGACGACGCCGATACGCTGTGCATCCAACAATTCCAAGATCTTATCCTGGTCGGCGAGGTTGGGGCAGGCGGGATAGCCAAAGGAATAACGCGATCCACGGTAGTGCTGTTTGATCATTTCGTGAAGGTCTCGGGAATCCTCATGGCCAAATCCCAGTTCGGTACGGATGCGTTTATGGACCCACTCTGCCAGCCCTTCCACCCCCTCAACGTTGATTCCATGCCAGTACAGGTATTCCTGATAGCGATCAGAGGAAAATAAGATGCGGGCGTGATCCGCAGCGCGCTGACCGACTGTCACGAGTTGGAAGGCAACGACATCCACCTCCTCCGTTGTTACGCTCCGAAAGAAGTCGGCGATGCACAGCCCCCGTGCGGTGGTCTGACGCGGAAAAGTGAACCGCAACCGCTCGCGACGCCCCTGAAAATCTTCGTAGACGATAAGGTCATTACCCTGTGACTGGCACGGGAAATAACCATAAAGCGCCGCAGGTTGTAAGATGTTTGCGGCCTCACTCTCCTGCACCAAACGGGCGAGGATGGGGTCCACTTCACGGCGAATCCAAGCAGCGTATTCCGCAGGGGTGCGTCCTCCGCTCTTGAATCCCCACTGAAATTTGTAGAGGGCAGTACGATTGATGTAGGGCACTACCGTGCCGAGGGGGATACGTTCGAGACAGCGGGTACCGACAAAAGGGGGGGTGGGTACAGGATTGTTTTGTGAAACGACGGGAGGGATCGTGGTCGTCAAGGACGGCTCCTAAAAGGACATTCCTGCGCACGGCAAAGCGAAAATGGCGCGAAGATGCGATATCACTGGGGATATTTTACAGTAACGATCTGAGGATCCAGAAGCAAAGAGCGTTTTTCCATGCCTGGCGCTGGGGGTAAACCAAGGAGCTTGAGGATGGTGGGTGCGACAGCCGAGAGACCGGCCCCTGTTGCCAACTGCCAGGGGACATCATCAATTACTAAGCAGGGTACCGGATAAAGGGTGTGCTGTGTGTGGGGCTGACCGGTAATCGGGTCTACCATTTCTTCGCAATTACCATGGTCAGCCGTGAGCACAACGGAATAACCGTGACTCACTGCGGTGTCCAATACTCTCCCAACCTCGCGGTCCAAGACCTCTACTGCCCGAATTACCGCCTCCCGTATTGCCGTGTGTCCCACCATATCACCGTTGGCGAAATTGACGACGATGAAGGGATACTCCCCACTCTGAATAGCTCCAATTACCGTATCTGCAACCTGAGCGGCACTCATTTCAGGTTGTTGATCGTAACTGGCCACACGGGGGGACGGTAACATCACACGTTCCTCTCCCGGAAAAGACTCCTCATTCCCTCCATTAAAAAAGAAGGTGACGTGGGCGTATTTTTCGGTTTCGGCGCAATGGAACTGACGTAACCCCGCGTGACTCACCTCTGCGCTCAAGAGATTTTTCACCACATCGGTGGTAAAGGCCACGGGTAAGTTAAAGGTCGAATCGTATTCGGTCATGCAGGTGACACGTACCGAACAATAATCCGACCCCCGCTCAAAGGAAAAGAATTCCTTGCCACTCAGGGCTAACGTAAATTGACGAACGCGGTCGCTACGAAAGTTGAAAAATATAACCTCGTCACCAGGGACAATAGCCTGAAAGTGTGGCAAGAGTGTCGGTCGGATGAATTCGTCACCTTCCTCTCGGGCATAGGCGGCCTCGACAGCGGCTTGGTAGTCCTCAGCGTATTCGCCAACCCCGTGGATCAGGGCATTCCAGGCGAGTTGGAGACGTTCCCAGCGTTGGTCGCGGTCCATCGCATAGTAACGACCGCAGATGGAGCCGACATGCCCCCCCACTCGGCCGAGAGCCACCTCCAGCGGAGAGAGGAAGGTCAGAGCAGATCGCGGTGGCGTATCTCGACCATCAGTAATGGCATGGACTTGAGGTATACAGCCACGGCGGTGACACAACTCAACCAAAGCGAGTAGATGATTGAGGTGGGAGTGGATCCCCCCGTCAGAGACTAGACCAACGAGGTGCAGCGGCCGTCCCGTACCACGGGCATTGTCCACGGCCATCGTCAGGGCCGAATTGTCAAAGAAACTACCATCCGTGATGGCATCATCGATACGCACCAGGCTTTGACGAAGAATGCAACCAGAACCTAGGGTTAGGTGGCCGACCTCGGAATTGCCCATCTGACCATTCGGCAGCCCAACCGCCTGACCCGAGGCCTGTAATACGGTGTGAGGGTGGTGAGCGAAGTATTTGTCCAACCGTGGGGTACGAGCCAACGCAACGGCGTTATGGGCACGACTGGGATTAAGTCCGAAGCCATCCAGAATTACCAGAAGGGCAGGGCGGCGCGGCGCCCGAAACGCCAGGGTGGGGTTGGGCATGAATTACTCTGAAGTGCATCTGTAGAAAACCAGTGTAATCACTCCCTCCCTCCCTCCCGTGGGGAGGGGGGAATAATTATGGTCGGTGGCTTACATCCCTGCGTTTTGGGTTCTGGTAATCTCTGCCGGAATGACAAATAGGCGGCAACTTCGGTTAAATAAGTAAACGAAGGGTCGCTGGTTAACTGGATAACCGCAAGATCCATCCACGCTGCGGATCGATCGATTACACCCTTACACCGCTGCTAACGGTATAACTATCTAGCACCTTCAAATAATTTGCGTGTTCAAAGGACGCCGGTACGATGGCATGAGCCTGCGAAACACCACCCTTCATCTCTGCAAGGGAGCTGTATTCGTTTTGGGTCATCCATTCACTCACTCCAGAAAGAATTTTCGTAATCACGGAAGGACCATGCTGCAACAACGCGCTACACAACTGAGTGACATCCGCCCCAGCGAGTACCATTTTGAGGACATCCGATGCAGTGTGAACACCTCCCGTGGCCCCCAACGATAGCTTGACCTGATTGCGAAGGATACCAATCCAACGCATGGCGAGTAGTGATTCCGCCGAGGTTGAGAGGACCAAATTCGGCACCACCTGGAGCGTTTGTAGGTCGATACTGGGTTGGTAGAACCGATTGAACATTACTACCCCCGCCGCCCCTGCCACTTCGAGACGTTTAACAAAATGGGGGAGAGCACTAAATTGTGGACCGATCTTCATCGCAATAGGAAGATTTACCTGGCCACGCAGATCTTCCAATAGTGTCAGGTAATGATCTTCAATCGTTGCTGAAGATTCCTTGGGATCGGTCGCGATGTGGTAAACATTAAGTTCCAAGGCATCTGCGCCAGCCTCTTGGAGATCCTTGCCGTATTGGACCCAACCACTCCGAGTAACACCATTGAGACTGGCGATGACCGGAATATCGAGGCTATTCTTCAGCGCCGCGAGCTGATCGAGGTAACGCTCTACCGCGCTTTTAAAAGCCGCAGGAACCGGACGATAGCTACTTGCCTCGGGGTCACCGATGTCCTGGTAGAGCAGGAAACGATTCAGTGCCATTTCTTCGTCGATAATCTCTTCTTCGAATAGAGAATACATAACGATGGCCGAGGCCCCTGCATCTTCCAGGCGGCGCGCCGTGTCGAGATTGTGCGACAGCGGACCGGCGGAAGGAACGAGAGGATTTTTTAGATTGAGACCCAGGTAATTGGTGCTGAGATCCACAGTATCGATTCTCTGGTTCGTGAAATGGACGAAAGGACAGCGTGGCAAGTAACCAAAAGAAAAACCGAAAGCATTTCACTTTTAGGTACATAGAATATTCCTGATATTCTGAATTTCTTTTGGTTTTATCTGACCACGCTGCTCTTTATCTTTTGTATAACAACGCTAATAACTAAAGTCCGGCAAGCTGTTCATAGCGGCGAAAGCGAGCCTGAACTTCGGCCTGAGCCTGGACCAAGAAGCGCTCGGCTTCCTCGGGATGGCTACGGAACAGCATATTGAAGCGGGCCTCGGTGGTAATAAAGTCCTTGTAGGCAAGGGAGGGCTTCTTGGAATCCAGGGATAGCGGATTTTCTCCCTTGGCCGCACGCCGCGGATCGTAGCGGAATAGCGGCCAGTGTCCGCTATCTACCGCCAATTCCTGCTGGGTAAGGTTGCGTGCCAGATCCACCCCGTGAGCAATGCAGGGGCTATAGGCCAAGATCAGGGACGGACCAGGATAGGATTCCGCCTCCAGGAAGGCACGCAGAGTCTGCTGGTCCTTGGCTCCAAAGGCAACCTGGGCGACGTAGACATGACCATAGGCAATTGCAATGAGGGCGAGATCCTTCTTGGCGGTCTGTTTACCCGAGGCCGCAAACTTGGCCACGGCACCCAATGGGGTAGCTTTCGAGGTTTGACCTCCGGTATTGGAATAGACCTCGGTGTCGAGTACCAACATATTCACATCCCTTCCCACTGCAAGGACGTGATCGACCCCCCCGAAACCAATGTCATAGGCCCAGCCGTCACCCCCAAAGGCCCAAACACTCTTGCGCACCAGAATATCGGCAATGTTCACTAGGTGACGAGCCGTAGGGATATTTACCGTCGCAAGGGCGGTCTTGAGCGCCTCCACACGTGTACGTTGCTCGTAGATCCCCGCCTCATTGGATTGGTCAGCGTTGAGTAGTGCATCGACCAAAATACCGCCGATCTGTTCGCGCAGGGTCCTCAGCAATGCCTGTGCCTGTTCTACCTGTTTGTCGATGGCCACCCGTATGCCGAGGGTGAATTCGGCATTATCCTCGAACAGCGAATTGTTCCACGCAGGACCACGACCATCGGGATTAACGGTATAGGGGGTGGTGGGTAGGTTGCCGCCGTAGATGGATGAACATCCAGTGGCATTGCCGATCACCATCCGGTCGCCGAAGAGTTGGGTGGCAAGTTTGACATAAGGCGTCTCGCCACAACCCACGCAGGCCCCAGAGAATTCGAACAACGGCTGAAGAAGCATGGCCCCCTTGATAGTGGTCTCCTTGACCTTGCGCCGATCGTATTCGGGTAGTCGTAGGAAATAGTCCCAGTACTTCTTCTCGCGCTCACGCAGCGGCGGCTGGGGCTCCATATTGAGCGCTTTATGCTGAGCATTGGACTTATCACGCACGGGGCAGACCTCAACGCACAGCCCACAACCGGTGCAATCCTCAGGGGCAACCTGGTAGATAACGTGCAATCCGGCCTCGAACTCCTTCCCTTTGATCGGGACGTGTTTGAAACCTTCAGGGGCATCCGCCAGATCCTCAACGCGCGCCACCTTACTACGGATGGCGGCGTGGGGGCAGACCAGCGGACACTTACCGCAGTGGATACATAGTTTCTCTTCCCAGATGGGGATCTCCAAGGCCAGATTGCGTTTTTCCCAGCGTGCCGTATCCACCGGCCAGGTACCGTCGACGGGCAGGCAGGAAACCGGGAGATCGTCACCATGGCCACCGGAAATGGGACCGATGACACGCTGCACAAATTCCGGCGCCTCCGCCGATATCGTGGGCGCACGTTCCCAACGGCTCGTTACCTCTTTGGGGTGCTCAATTTTGTGCAGCGCCGCTACCGTTTGGTCGATAGCCGCAAAATTGCTCTCGACTAGGTGCCGCGCACGCTTGCCATAGGTCTTCTCCACCGCTTTCTTGATACGAATAATCGCCTGTTCCTGCGGCAGCACCCCGGAGATAGCAAAAAAGCAAGTCTGCATGATGGTATTGATCCGTCGCCCCATACCCGACTGTGCTGCTACCCCATAGGCGTCTACCGCCCAGAGCGCAATATCCTTGTCGATGATGGTTTGTTGCAGGGAACGCGGCAGACTGTCCCACACCTTTTCTGGAGAATAGGGGCTGTTGAGCAGAAACACTGATCCAGGCGCGGCCTTCTCCAAAACATCGTAGCGTTCCAAGAACACCGGCTGGTGACAACCCACGAATTGGGCCTCGTTGCGACCGATGAGGTAGGGCGAACGGATGGGGCGTTGCGAAAAACGTAGATGAGAGACCGTGACTGCCCCAGCTTTCTTGGAGTCGTAGACGAAATAGCCCTGAGCGTATTTTTCCTCAGCGGCATCAAGCACCTTTTCCTCACCGTCGGCGGGCGCCATCGGCTCGCCGAGGATCTTGATGGTGTTTTTATTGGCGCTGACCGTACCATCCGAACCCAGGCCGTAGAACACGGCACACACCGCTTCCCGAGAGGTATCGGAGCGGAAACTTGGGTCATAGCTAATGCTGGAACGAGTAACGTCGTCGTTGATACCGACCGTAAAGTGGTTCTTGGGCGCAGGCTGTGACAATTCGTCGAATACGCCCTTGACCATGGCCGGGGTAAATTCTTTAGACGATAACCCATACCGTCCACCAACAATGCGCGGCAGCTGGGTGAAGTGAGAGACACCACTGGTCCAGGCATCGGTCACGGCGGTGACCACATCTTTGTAGAGGGGTTCGCCGTCGGCCCCAACCTCTTTGGTGCGATCCAACACGGCTATTTTGGTAGCCGTCGTGGGTAGGGCCGCAAGCAGACCGATAGGGAAGAATGGACGATAGAGGCGTACCCGAACCATGCCCACTTTTTCTCCACGGGCGGTAAGGTGTTTTACCGTTTCCTCGGCTACCTCTGCGCCAGAACCCATCAGAATGATGACGCGCTCGGCATTCGCAGCCCCCACGTACTCAAACAACTGATACTTGCGACCCGTCAGGGTAGCGAAGGAGTCCATTGCTTGTTGAACAATAATGGGCATCCGTTCGTACCAGGGGTTAACGGTTTCCTGGACTTGGAAGGAAACGTCGGGGTTCTGGGAGGTGCCGCGAATGACTGGGTGGTCTGGAGATAGGGCACGCTGCTGATGAGCGAGGACCCAGGCATCGTCGATCATCGCACGCACCGTGGCGTGGGAGACCTCTTCGATTTTGGCTACCTCGTGCGAGGTACGAAAGCCATCGAAAAAGTGAACGATGGGTACTCGTCCTTCCAGCGTCGCCGCCTGAGAGATGAGGGCAAAATCCATGACCTCCTGCACGGAACACGAACAGAGGAGGGCAAATCCGGTGCTACGCACCGCCATTACATCACTGTGATCACCGAAGATAGACAACGCTGCATGGGCAAGTGAACGCGCGGCGACGTGAAAGACAACAGGGGTCAACTCGCCGGCAACCTTGTACATGGTCGGGATCATCAGGAGCAGACCCTGAGATGCGGTAAAGGTAGTTGCTAGGGTCCCCGCCTGGATTGCTCCGTGAACCGTCGCAGCGGCCCCGGCTTCGCTCTGCATTTCGACAACCTGGGGGACAGTGCCCCATAGGTTGAGGCGGCCCTGAGAGGACCATTCATCCGCCAGTTCCCCCATCGACGACGATGGGGTAATGGGATAGATCGCAATGACCTCGTTAGTTAGGTGTGCGATAGCTGCTGCGGCCTCGTTGCCTTCGAGGGTGATCAAGTTGGGTTGCGGTGCCATATGAAACCTTGTGGGTCAGACGAAACCTTGTGGGCCAAACGGATTGCAATCTCAACCATTTAACTCGCTATCCCCACTTCCTTACCTAGGTAGATGTGGTGCGGAGACAGGGAACGAAACGGTTACTTGGGATCGGTATCACTCAACAACATCAAGACTCAACAACGAGCGAAACAGATCCGCTGCAATATGCTGCATTGTTACGGTTGCAGCATAGTGTTAGGCAGGGCCTTGGTAGTTGTTTCGACCACCGACCTCACCTTGCCAGGAAAACCCGACCATTTGCCTAGGTTGGCGGTGCAGAGTATCCAGTCGGTTAGGCAGATCGGCCAAATCTCGGTAGGGAGGCATCAATTTCTTCCTTGACTTGGCAGATTCCACCCGTTCCCACTTTATATCCTTGAACTAGGTCCTATGACAACATAATCTATTCCCATTAATAATTTTACCCTCCGTAGCGACAAGGGTAAAGATCGGCTAACCTATTATTAGATATCGTTATATTTGCCTAGAATGGCTTATGAGAAAAGTAGCTCTCTCTCCTAGTTTGGGAAAGGAATAAAACTATAACGCGGCAGGATTTCTAAACCACTGGCCAGATGAGATACTAGCGTCAAGGTCGGGAATCTTAAATGTTCAGAGGCTAAGATAATCATTTAGAAAACTATTTCCGTGTTTCAGGGAAAGTAACACAACGATGGCGGTTCAGCACTCCACACCAACACACGCAATATTACAGCTAGGGACATTCGTTTATTGATATGCTGCTTCGCAGCATGATGACTAATGGATCTGACTAATCGCTATTGGGAAAAACTACCTAAACAGACGCACCGAAAGGGCGGTATATTGGTGGTGGTTGGTAACGATCATGTCATATAAAATACAAGATATTATAGTTGCTGTTCTTGCATGGTTACTCTCGAGTAGTTGTAAGCTGAGTTGACGCCGTGATTATCCCCCAGGCCGCGACACCTGATCTCTACGCATCGTTGCTATGTCCCTGTTGGGGAGCGGGGTATCGCGGTTTAGACGGATAGCTGGGATGACAGCTTAGCCATTTTCCACGTGGCAGCTTGAGTTAGAAATACGCAAAAAACATACGCACTAAAACATGTCTAATCGCACCTGAAAATGTATCCCTCTATCCAGCAATCTCTCATTTTGCAAGGATTCTGGCTTATCGAGGGGGTAACCATAATAGATCTCTGCACGTAATAATTTGAACTGCCAATCCAAACCAATCCCCACCGAAGCGAGTGTCGTAGCGGATTGTTTGTGATTCCACGCTCGACCATAATCCATGAAGGGAACCAAGATCAAATGGTACTTGGTATTTGAATCCGCGCCGCCGAATAGCGGGTAACGTAACTCTGTGGAAAGGGTATAACCCTGATCACGCACTAGCTGATTCTCGCGATAACCACGTACCGTAGACAAACCTCCCGCTGCCATACGTTCCAACGGTAACAACGGATCATTACTAAGCTGGGCATTAGTACGTACAACAAACTGAGAGCCATGCGCGGAGAACCGGTGAGCGTATTGAGCCTGTCCCAACCAAGCAAAGAACTTACTGTCCGGATAGTTACGATCCTGCGCTATTGTGGCGCCCCAGGCGTCGATACCAATACTGAAAGTGGAACGCGCTACCAATGCGTGATCTTCTCGCTGTTGGCTATAATCCTGAAATAGGCGAATTACCGTGCCTCGATTATTTCCTGTTGGTTCTCCTGGGACAAACGAAAGAGACTGATTCAGCAAGGTCGTTTTGTTCTCACGAATGGCCAGCGTCAATCCAATCCCTAGATGCTGATGCAAAGTGTCAATCAGCGGATAACGGATACCTCCTTCTAGGTTATTCACTTTACTCCTAATATTGATCTCCTGTAGCGGCTCTTCGATCACTACGGACCTACCTTCATCAAAGTGGAAGAATATCTGGGTACCTGAACCTGTAATGGGTAGGCTAGCGCCACCAGTGTAGTTACGGGATCCGTTACTGGTGGTAAGGGAAAAATCAAATACATCGCCAAGGCCAGTAAGGTTACGCACCCAACCACTCAAACCGTAACCCTCCGCACCTACCGAGGGTGCCCGCTGGTTATTCGCAAACAGGCTCAATTGATATGGTTGGGCGCGCGTCACTGCTACGTCCAGAATGCTATGACCTGGTATATCTCCCGGCAAAATGCGCCCCGTCATTTGTGTGATAAGTGGATCGAGCAAGAGTAATTGAAATCGATCCTGCAACACCGGGAGATTGAAAGGTTTACCCGAATCGTTCCATAGACGGTTCTTTACATAGTCTTCTCGTAAGCGGTTCATTCCTTTCAGTCGAATCTCGTCAATCCGTCCCTCTATGATATTGAAACGTAATTCGCCGTCCTTAAACGCATCGGCCGGAATGATAGCGCCAGAATTGATATAACCATGCTCGATATAATAACGGGTTAGCCGCTGGCGCAGTTCTTCCAATTCTGCAATGGAAACTTCCCGCCCCTCATAGGGTTGCGTCATAGCTTGCAGTTCTCTTTCAGGAAAAATTGTGTTGCCCTCTAACACAATGCGTTTGACGAAGAATTTGTGGTCAATATCGCTATGTTCATCTGCGGATAAGGGAATCGCCGGCAGTATGAAAACTTCCGACGAGGAATTGTGCCTATAGTTCGGAGGGGGCAGTGAGCGCGCACTCGGTCGGCCCATGGACAATGTATCGCCAATTGCCCAAACTGACACCCCATAACCAAGAGAAAGTAGAATCCACGGAATTTCACGAAAAGGGAAGAAACTCATACTAAATGCTCCATGACTAACCTGAGCAATTGGTTAGACGACACACTCTCTGGTGAATTGAAACGGATTAACCGCAAACATCCCCCACACATAAACAGAGGAATAATCTGCGCTCGACCAAGCGCTCATGCTACGAAGCTGGTGTTTGCAGAGGCCACCACCAACCCAAAATAGTAACTACCATCCTTCTAAGATGATATTTCTCCTGAACTAGCCTATCGTGCCTACTGAATCTTTGCATACCTCTCAAACCTCAAGCGGCTGCTTCCTGTCACCGCGTAGCTTGTCTCGCAATATTCATCTTAAAATTATGGTAACAGGACAGTATGTTGGTTCCCAACAAGTTTCAACACGGGCCTTGACAGTCATGGCATCAGATCCTTAGTATCGCCGACTCTTTCGTAGCGTAGTGGCGTGGAGCATGTTCGCATGAAGACTTTTAGTGCCAAACCGGAGACCGTCCAACACAATTGGTATGTTGTGGACGCTGCCGGAAAGACCCTTGGCCGTTTGGCCAGCGAGATCGCGCGACGGCTGCGGGGTAAACATAAACCAGAATATACCCCTCATGTAGACACGGGCGATTACATCGTTGTGATTAACGCCGCTAAGGTCCGGGTCACAGGGAATAAGGTCGATGACAAGCAGTACTATCGGCATACTGGATACCCGGGTGGGTTGAAGGTGAGCAACTTTGCGAAGCTTATCCAGAAGGATCCGGGCGAGGTCATCGAGCATGCGGTGCGTGGTATGTTGCCCAAGAATCCTCTGGGTCGAGCCATGTTTCGCAAGCTGAAGGTCTATCCTGGCGCAGATCATTTGCATATCGCTCAACAGCCAAAGCTTATCGATATTTAAGTCGTCTCGCGGAATTGAGAGGCTTTGATTTGGTTAGGCTGTGAGAAGTTTTGAACACTACCCTAAAGTCGTTTAACCGCACATAACCTGGCAGCGCAATGGTACAGCAGACCGAACATGCGATCGGACGTCGCAAGACATCCACAGCGCGGGTGTTCCTCAAGGTGGGCACCGGCAAGATCACCATCAACAACCGCAGCTTGGAGGATTATTTCGGCCGAGAAACCGCCCGTATGGTGGTGCGTCAGCCTGTAGAAACCGTCCAAATGAGCGAACGGGTAGACATTCAGGCTACGGTTCGCGGCGGTGGCACTACTGGTCAGGCGGGTGCAATTCGCCATGCCATCACTCGTGCATTGATAGGGTACGACGAAACTTTGCGTAGCCCTTTACGCAAGGCTGGGTTTGTTACTCGAGATGCTCGTGCCGTAGAGCGCAAAGTGGTTGGTCTTCATAAATCTCGCAAGGCCCCGCAGTACTCCAAGCGCTGATATCGGCTTCGTCCCTGGATCGGGTTTTCGAGAGAGGGTGGATTTTACGCGAGCAAGCCACCTATCGGTGCAACGACCGGGCGGGCGATTCGGCGTGGTATTGTGGATCGAGATTCGTCTCTCTGTCGGTTTTCGTTGTTAATTCAGGAATCTGATATTTTTGAGGTTTTTTGTTGGGGGATCGTCTAACGGCAGGACGTCGGACTCTGACTCCGTCAATCTAGGTTCGAATCCTAGTCCCCCAACCATGTCTATTTCCTCACGAAGCACCTTGGACAGTTTCGCGATTCCCGTGGTGCTCTGCTCCGATTGTCTGTGCGCTCTCCCTCCTCTACGTTGGTATTCCAGCAAGCCCCCGTCTTTTCTTCGGTGTCGGTAACTTTGCGCAACAAGCGACGTTAGCCAGACCATCCCATTATCTTTTGTAACCGCAAGAATTATAATAATTTTCTGCCATGGCGCAGAGTTAGATCAAGGTAAGGCCCCACCGATAATCCTTGCTATGTCATAATACTGGCTGCGAAAACTTACAATAAATGTAGTTACTATCTGTGGGCACCAAGCCGCATTCCTTCGTGGACACCTTAAGATTGAAATCAAGCAACCATGAGCAGGTAGCGATTTGAGTTACCATGGCTACTAAGGGGGTTAACCGATGGCGAAGCTGATACTGAGCCTGGGAAATTCGTTGTTGGGAGAGGTAGTGTTGGTCAAGGAAACCACTACGATCGGTCGCAACAAAGACAATGACATCTTGATCGAAAACCTATCGTCGAGTGGCCACCATGCAAGAGTGGTAAATGCTGATGGCAAGTTCACCGTGGAAGATTTGGGGAGCACCAACGGTACCCTAGTCAATGGTCAGAAGGTGGAGCGTAAGTCGCTGGAAGACGATGATGTCATTACCATTGGTAAACACGAGCTGCGCTTTGTCGGAGAGGTTGAACGAGCAGGAAAACCTTCAGATTTCGAGAAGACGGTATTTGTGCGCATGCCCAGCGCGGCAGCGGCCCATCTGTCACCTCCGCCTCCGCAGGGGCGCACGCAAAGTCTCCCTTCTTCCATCACCGTAGACCTAGATCCGCCAGCGCCAACCGGAAATGGTCGGTTGATCAAGATCTTGGCTGCGGTTGTAGTGGTGCTTGCCGTGGCAGTAGTTGCCTACCTTCGCATGAAGGTGGGTCGTTAAAAGATATCCGGGACGCACGGATATCTGCTTACCCTCCCCCCGATTCCCGATCCAATTCGCCCGACTGACCCCATCCCCTGGGGCAGTTGGGCGGAAGTGGGATGTCCACACTTTCCTACCGTTCCCGTCTATCTCGTATTACCACCCCTAAGTTGGCGCTCCTCGTATCAGGATTGCTTCAGCAGAGGCGAAGAGGTGTCGGCAGCGGACTCTACCCGCAAAATCATACTCTCTGCGGCTATTACTCGTACCGGGGTGCCCGCAGGTAGGTCTGCTCCCTCCACCGGCCACGAAGTATCGTCAACATGGATCCGACCGCGACCATTGATGATGGGCTGGGTCAGAGTAAACACCCGATTCAGATACTGGGCAGCACGCCGGTTTAAGGTTGGCTGATCAGTGGGAGGCATCAGACTGCTGCGTAGCCAGAACCACCACACCAGGACAGAGGCCGCCGACATCACGGCGTAGAGGATCAGTTGAATCTGCCAGGAAAGGGTTGGATCAAAATATAGGATGAAGCCCATGCCCCCGGCTGCAATTCCCAGCCAAAGAAAGAAAAATCCGGGGGCAAAGACTTCAACTCCTAGTAACACCATCCCCAAGACCCACCAATGCCAGTGAGTGGCTCCCCAAACTAGATTGGAGAAAGGGCTTGGGCTCATGGATTGGGACGCTCGGGGGTATTACGCGCACTGAGAGACTGCCGGGCCAATTCGGCAATTCCGACCAACGAGCCGATGAGACCACTCGATTCCAACGGCATTAACACGATCTTTTCGTTAGGAGCGGTACCAATCGCCTTGAGCGCTTCGGTGTAGCGTTGTGCCACAAAGTAGTTGATGGCGTTCAGGTTTCCTTTGTTAATGGCCTGTGAAACCACCTGGGTGGCGCGGGCCTCGGCCTCAGCCAGACGCTCACGTCCCTCGGCCTCGCGAAATGCCGCCTCACGCCGCCCCTCGGCCTCAAGGATCGAGGACTGTTTGAGACCCTCGGCTTTGAGGATTTCGGCAGCGCGCAACCCTTCCGCCTCTAGGATCTGGGCACGCTTGATACGCTCGGCCTTCATTTGGCGGGCCATAGCCTCTACCAAGTCGGTAGGAGGGGCAATCTCCATGATCTCGATACGAGTCACCTTGATGCCCCAATGGCTGGTCGCATCGTCCACCACATTCAACAGGCGGGCGTTGATATCGTCTCGTTTCGACAACAGCTCATCCAAATCCATGGAACCCATGACAGTACGGATGTTGGTCATGGTGAGGTTCATGATGGCTTGCTCCAGATTGGTCACCTCGTAAGCGGCCTTGGGCGCATCCAAGACCTGGAAGAAGACCACGCCATCCACCTGAACCATCGCGTTGTCGCGGGTGATCACGTCCTGGGAAGGGACGTTGAGCACCTGCTCCTTCATATTGATACGCTTGCCGATCCCATCGATGAATGGAACGATGAAATTAATCCCCGGAGACAAAGTGCGGGTATAACGTCCGAAACGTTCCAGCGTGTACTCCATACCCTGGGATACAGACTTGACCCCTTGGAAGATGATCAATAGAAATAGGGCTAATAGTACCATCGCAAATATGGAAAAACCTTCCATTGGGAAACCTCCGAGTGAGAGTTAGGGGGTAGGAAAGGAGACGCCGGGAGGCGCCCAAAAGTGGTTAGGTAGCCGTTCAGATCCTTTCTGGGAGGCGGCCATACCGATCGCACGAAGACGAGCGAGTTGCCCGCATTCTCAGGGGGAGGGAACGATTACGTGGTTAGTATACCCGCAGGGCTTGCTTTCGGGGACATTGGTTGTTCTTTTTGAGTGGTCTTCTGATTCCTGTCAGCGTTATTTTCTTGCGTTAAACATGATGCAGTGTGGTTTTTGGATACAACAAACAACGGTAGGGAATGCAGGAATGACAGATAGCTAGTCACTGAGGAAAGCCGAACGGTTATCATCCGCCGATCACTTTTCTCCTATTGAACCAGGGATTCACTGCTGTGAATACTGTCAAAAAGACCAGAACCAAAACGCCTCAGCCTCCTCCCGTAGACCAAGTTCTGCCGAACGAGCGCGTAGCGGGACCTGATTCAGTGCAGATTGCTGGTTTTCTCGCCCATCTTCGCGATGAACGTCGCTTTTCCGAGCACACCATTGTTGCCTACGAGCACGACCTCGATACCTTTCTTGCCTTCTGCCGTAGCCAAAGGATTGAAACCTGGGAGGCGGTAAACGCCCATCGGGTTCGGGCCTACATTGCCTATCGCCATCGTAATGGTATGAACGGGCGCAGTATCCAACGAGAGCTGTCGGTCTTACGGGCCTTCTACCGTTGGTTGCTACGGGAAGGCAAGGTGACACTTAACCCCGCCCTTGGTGTCTCCGCCCCCAAGACCGGACGCCGCCTGCCGGAGGTCATGGACGTGGATGAAACAGCACGGTTGATGGATTTTCCTGGAGGCAACGCGGCAACTCTCTGCGATCTTGCCATGATGGAACTGTTTTATTCCTCGGGGCTACGCCTGTCTGAATTGGTGGATCTAAACCTCCCGGACTTGGATCTGGCGGATGGTTCGGTACGGGTCACTGGCAAGGGCTCGAAGACGCGCATCGTTCCGGTGGGTGGTCCTGCTAGAGAGTGCCTGGCCGCGTGGCTGAAGGTTCGTGCTGGGTTGGCCGCTCCTGGTGAGACGGCCGTTTTCGTGGGGCGGGTGGGGCGGCGCGTCAATCAGCGTACGGTACAACGCCACCTCCGAACTGCCTCGGTGAGTCAGGGCGTAACGCCCATCCATCCCCACTTGCTACGTCACTCCTTTGCCAGCCATCTATTGGAATCCAGCGGCGACCTGCGTGCCGTCCAAGAATTGCTGGGCCACGCCGATATTGCTACCACTCAGATCTACACTCATTTGAACTTTCAACACCTGGCTAAGGTATACGACCAAGCCCATCCTCGGGCGAGACGAAGCGAGAAAACAGCGATTGAGAACGACGACGAAGATTCGTAGATAACCCAAGTTGCTACCTAGCGCGCTTTTCTCTCCTCTCCCTCCGGGAGAGGGGCCGGGGGTGAGGGCGTGATGCTGACGAATCAACAAATTCGCGCCCTCACTCCAACCCCTCTCCCGGGGGGAGGGGTTTTTTCGTTTCTCACTGCATAGGTAGCAACTTGGATTAGATAACATCCGAGACTGATCTCGGAAAGACGAGACCTGGGGCGGGATCGGTGAGCAACCTTTTTCGCCGACATCAAAATGCCTTTACAGGGATAATCTTCCTGGTGTTATCGCTCCTTAATCGAGCAATAAAACTCCCTTGACGATATTTTCAGTGCCCGGTTCGTAGGTTACCCGAATGGTATAATATTCGCCTTGGTTGTACGAATTTTCTATAGGCGTCCCTGCTACTTCCCAAACCCCACAGGTAACAACGTCCAAAGTTCCGTGTATTATTGCTCGACGGATAGACCTTTCCGATTTAAAAATTTTGAACGACTCTGTTCTTGTCGGGAAACCAGATACCTTCAGGAAAGGATCGGCCCCCTTTGTGATTAAGCAACTTCTGGTTTTGCATGTCTTTAACTGTTCGAAATCGACGCTCTGCTTTGTGGCCATGTAGACGCTACAGGCACTGAGCGCAAGCGACATCATGATTACGCCAAGAGAGACGAGTCGCATAGAAGTAATGGGGTCAGAATAAACCTAAATTAGCCCAAGTCAGCCACTTAATATGCTGAACGATAAAAACCCTTTCCGAAGGAGGGAGTGAATAGGTAACAACCTGGGTTGAATTATTTATCTGCGGATTCAAACTCGAAGTACAGCTCTTGAACTACCCGTACGTCATATTAGGAATGGCGCTGTTCGACTCACTCAAGGTCGCCCGATAATTTCATCCCAACGATTTATCACGGCACAGAAAAGATCGGCGGTGCATTCGGCATCGTAGATGGCGGAATGTGCATCAGAGGGATTCCACGGCAAACCCGCCGCTTGAACCGCCTTGGCAAGTACCGTTTGACCAAAAGCCAACCCTGCCAACGTAGCAGTATCGAAGGTGGTAAAGGAGTGGAAAGGATTGCGCTTGATCCCGCTACGCTCCACCGAAGCCTTTAGAAAACTGATATCAAAGGAAGGATTATGACCCACCAAAACCGCACGGGTACAACCCGTATCACGGATGATTCGACGGATCGGTACAAAAACGGTTTCCAGGGCATCTCGCTCGGGTACAGCGAAACGGAAAGGGTGATAGGGGTCGATCCCAGTAAATGCCAGCGCGGAACGCTCCAAATTTGCCCCAGGAAAGGGGATAACATGAGCGCTCACGGTCTCACCCCGTTCCAGGCGCAGATCCTCGCCGATTTGTAGCGGTACCGCCGCGATCTCCAAGAGGGCATCAGTACGTGGATTGAAGCCTGCGGTCTCTACGTCGATCACCACGGGCAGAAAACCCCGAAAACGGGTCGCAATGGGATGTTTGGATATTAGTTCTGGCATAAGCCGTGCATCATACGCAAACCGCGAAGAGGTTCCCATCGCCATACCACCATCCAGCGAATTCTTTTTGCCCGTTGTCCGCCCCTCTGTTGTCGTCCCCATTACCTGCGTCCGATGCAATATCAAACTGATGTAAAAATTCCAAACTACCGGGAAATCTCTTGACAGAAACTTTTAATTATGTAAGGGCGTTTTATTCGGTAGAATATCCTTTATGAAATAATTCATATTTCATTTCCGGGCGATACTGTTATCCCCGTGGATGGTGTACTGCGTGCATGGTTTTGAGCCGTTCGCGGGCCACATGGGTATAGATCTGGGTAGTAGAGACGCTAGTGTGTCCCAATAACATTTGTACTACACGTAAATCCGCGCCATGGTTGAGGAGATGCGTAGCAAAGGCATGACGCAAGGTGTGGGGAGAGGGCTCATGCGCGATCCCGGCACGGCTGGCATAACGCTTGATGAGCTGCCAAAAGGCTTGGCGCGTCATAACCTCACCCTTCCGCGTAGGGAAAAGGATGTCACTCGGATAATTGCGTACTAATTCGGGGCGGGCCTGTTCCAGATAACGAGTGATCCAATCCAGGGCCACTTCCCCCATGGGGACGAGACGTTCCTTGGCCCCCTTACCAGTGACACGCACCACCCCCTGGCGGAGATTGACTTGGGCGCAGCGTAGGCTAATCAGCTCCGAAACCCGCAACCCAGTGGCATAGAGCACCTCCAGCAGGGTACGGTCGCGCAAGCCGAGGATATCGTCGAGCAGAGGGGCCGCAAGCAGGGCCTCCACTTCCGTCTCGGTAAGGGACTTTGGCAAGGCCCGCGGGAGGCGCGGGGCATCAATCAGCAGACTGGGATCCTCAGCCAAACGCCCCTCCCTCACCTGATATTGATAGAACCGTTTGAGAACCGAGAGCAGCCGTGCAGTGGTGCGCGCCCGTACCCCTTCACGAACTCGCGCTGCGAGAAGGACCAACAGATCGGCGCGTTGCGCTGTCATTAAAGTCCGTTGATGCCGAATCAACCAACGAGCTGTGCCCAAAAGGTCAAAGCGGTAAGCGATAAGAGTATTTTCGGCTAGGCCACGCTCCATCCATACCGTATCGAGAAAAGCCTCGATGATGGCCTCTTCACCGGTAGCCTCACCGATTTTCCCATCAGACCCTTCCTCGATCTCTTCGTCGCTATCAATATCTTCTTCAGAGTCGATCATGGTCCACCACCGTTTTTATTTTTCTCTGCTAACGATATCAGTCTACTAACCTGCGCGTTGGTTAGGGGACAAGCAAGTAAAAATAATCTATTATTAGTCCAACCAAAAAATAAGACATGAAATTGCTAAAATTATGAAAAATTCTGATGGACGTTCTCTCGATCACTCTACCCTTGAGTATATAAGGCTTCAAGCAGTAAAAGCTGTACGTAAAGGAATGTCTCCTAGGGAGGTGGGCGAGATTTTCGGTATGCACCGATCGAAGGTGTACGAATGGGTGAAGAAGGCAAAAGAGATGGGTCTAGCTACGTTAAATGCGAAACCTGTCCCTGGAAGAAAATCCTTCATCAATGAACAGCAAGAAGGAATACTAGTATTCTGGCTGTGCGCATTTACCCCATTGGATTTTGAATTCTCGACAGTCTTATGGACAACTGAAATGATAAAGACATTAATAGAGAGGAAATTTTCTATTTACATGAGTCGTTCCGCGGTGGGCCGTTTTTTGCGCCGCATTAATTTAACTCCACAACGGCCAGTATATCGTGCGATAGAGAGGGACCAATTTTCAGTAGATAATTGGATTAACAAAGAGTTTCCTAGAATCAAAGAGTTGGCAAGTAATGAGGGTGCTATAATCTATTTTCTTGATGAGGCTGGGGCGCGCACCGATTATCACGCGGGTACAACTTGGGGGCTAGAAGGTTTAACTCCCATAATTCCCTCCACTGGTGGACGTTATCGCATAAATATGATCGCTGCGATAACTTCTGAAGGAAAGATGCATTTCCAAATAGGTCCCTCATCGCTCAATGGTGGTGCGTTTGTTGAATATCTAAAAATTTTGGCTCAAGAGAATTCATGCCCCATCTATATTGTAACAGACGGGTATTCTGCCCATCATGCAAAAGTAGTTAAGGAATATCTGGAGACGACAAATGGAAAGGTTAAAATATTCTTTCTTCCCACCTATTCTCCACACCTTAATCCTGTCGAGCTAGTATGGAGCAATATTAAGACACAAGGAATTGCGCGTCACCTTATTCGTAATGTGGAGGAGTTAAAAAATAAAGCTACTCAACTTTTAGAGGATTTAAAAAAATCGCCAGAGAAAGTCAGAGAACTTTTTAAAGAAGAATCCGTCCAATATGCTATTTAGCTGGAGTCCCCTAACCAACGCGCAGGTTAGTAGTAACGTCAATTTCTATTTCTTACCGTTCAAGATCCCATTCATGCTTTTCCTGATCGCCTTCTTCACGATACCAGCCGGATAGCGTCCTATCATTATTGCTGATATTCCATTCCAAATCGCCTTGTGCTTCCTCGCCAATCCTACCCTTAGGCCGCCCCCCTCCGCTGGGACGCTCCCACCATTTCCCCAGAATTGTCCGCCCTTGAATAACACCTTTTATTTCCCCATCCTTGGTAATATCTTCATCGTTGGTGTACCGATAAGTGCCCGTTACTCGGTTGTCAGTCTGTTCTAGGAATACATCTCCAAAGAGAAGAGACGACCATTTCCCGTTGAGGTTGATGTTTTCTACAGACGGCGAAGATGCCGATATGTCTGCGGTTGCAAAGGCTATGTTGCTGGCTATAACAAAAAACATCAGAACGAAAATGCCGGTTTTTATCTTTGCAGAACTCATGATATTTCGCCTTAATAGTTTAGTGTTTCGTTTCCGCCATACCCAAAAAGAGTCACGGATCTAAGGTGTGCGTTACGTTCAAAGTGAACCCTCCGTCATTCGGCCAGACACCTGGTAGATTTTAAGCAAATTGTGTTTGCCTTTCAATTGGCAGATGCCAACTTCTTTTGTAAAGTAGCGAGAACGAATATATTGCCAGGTTGTTTCCCCGACTAAGATACGGCACGGTGACTGTTCGTCAACGGGGGAAAAAGTTTTGTCAAAACTTTCCAGACGTGACGCAATATTTACTGTATCACCAATGACCGTGTATTCCATGCGTTGCCATCCTCCCAGTGTTCCCGCGACCAGCGGACCCGTGTAAATACCGATACGCATACCGATGATCGGTAACCCGTTGTGTTGCCAACGGCGATTTAATTCGTGCATCCGTTCCCCCATCCGTAGCGCACTTTCTACGGCACTCAGCGCGTCGGCGACGATTCCTTCCTCGGTACGGCGTTTCACGGGTACCCCGAATACGGCCATAATGGAATCGCCGATGTATTTATTGATCATCCCGCCCTCTTCGATCAAAATAGCGCTCATCTCACTCATGTAATCGTTGAGCCAATTCATGAGCATGAAGGGTTCCATGCCTTCGGCGACGGTGGTAAAACCAGCTAGGTCGCTGAACAATACGCTGGCAATTAATTGGTCGGGTCGGACACTACCATTAGCAAAGAACTCATCGCGAGTCTCCCACAGGGCCGTAACCACCTGTGGAGAAACGTGCCGTTCAAACAATTTCAACAATTGGCGTCGTTCCACTCGTTCCTGACTGGAAAACCAGACGACGCCAATCATCAATGCTACGAGCCAACCCAACGCAGGAGGAATTAACGGAATCCACCACCCCTGCTGAAATAACAACCAAGCACAGAGAAACAGTACCACCAAACCACCACTACTCATCGCGGTCAACCACAATAGACCGCCACGCCTGAGACTCATAAAAGCGCCCGCCAAACACCACAACAATAACCAGGCATATTCAATGCTCTCGGGCCAATCGCGGTTTTGCGGATGGTCCGACAAAACTGTTTGCAGCAATTGATCGACAACATAGGCGTGCTGCTCAACACCGTAATGCCTTTCCTTTCCGGGCAACAAACGGTAGTCACCCAAGCTGGGCGCCATCGCACCAAATATCACCAGTTTATCCCGTACACTGGTGGCCGTCACGCGATCGTCGAGCAAATCGGAAAGGGTAAACGTCGGGAAGCTTTTACCCAGGCTTGGATAGTTCAAAATGAATTGATAACCACCGGCATCGATATTGGTGTATCCCCCGCTATTGGTATGCAGCGGGATAAAGGTTGATTTCCCCAGATGCAAAAAACCTTGCCCATCGCCCTCGGCTCGAATATTTTCCGCAGCGAGATAGGTGAGTGTAAGCAGTAAGGTAAAGGAGTAATAGGTGACGCCTCTTTCATCCAGAAATAGCAATCCGCGTCGTGAAACACCATCAGGATCATCTACTATATCATTGAAACCCGCCTGCTCAGTTCCTTTTAATATCTGCGGTGGTGCAACATATTCTTGGGCCTGGTTGCCTACGAAGAAAATCCAGATCAAGTTACGATGCTGACGTAGAATCTCATTGAGACGATCACTGCCCGGTGCAATCGGTACATCGCGGTATTTATCCATACCTACCACGCGCACCCCCAACACCAGCAATTTCTCCAGTGCCGCAGCAAGAACGCCATCGGGTAAGGGATGCCCATAACGGTGAATGTCCGACTCAGTCTCACCGATTAAGACAATAGGCGACTTGTGTTGTTCTTCTGCGTGTAGGAATAGCAACCAATCATGCGCATGCAACTCCCAAGGCTGTATACCACCCAATATTCGTAATAGAGCGAGGAATAACCAGACGGCAAGCCCGAACAATCCGGTGATAACTTGCGGCTTATTATGCCATTTCACGGTATGCTAACCTCGTTCCGACAGAATCTCAGCGATTCCCGACCTTGACAGCGACCGACCAAACCGTCACCCTCCATACCATCCCCAACATCAACGGAGATAGTGAACTCAAGTCGTACCTATAAATTGTTAGGTCGTCATTCCGGCAAGGATTGTCGGAATCCAGATGCCGTGAATGGCTTCGGTCAGTACCTCACATCTCTGTGTCATGGATACTGGTAACACTTGGATTGGTGGCAGCCATCGTTCAATAGATGAAGCGTTACTACCCGCGCCTTTCTCCCCTATCCATCCAGGAGAGGGGGTTCTCGTTTTCCCTCTCAGGGGCGTGGAAACGAGATCACCAACGTAAAGTTGCTCAGAAAGGGAGTGAACGACTACGAGGGGGTGGCTAATATGTCCCTGCGCAACTCTACGCTGGTGGCCCTCCCGAAGAGATGGGGAGAATGACGCACTAGGTAGCAACTTGCGTTAAATTATATTTTTACCGTTTTTTCGTCAGCATCCACGAAATCTTCGCTCCACTCTTTTATGAGGACATTGTTTATGACTGACTCCTTTGATTTTGGCGATGGCTTTGCCACTCGAGCAGTACGTGCCGGTCAGGTACGTACCTCGGAAGGAGAGCAATCAGAGCCTATTTTTACCACCTCAAGTTACGTCTTCGCCAATGCGGCCGAGGCAGCCGCACGTTTCTCGGGAAAGTCACCGGGTAATATCTACTCCCGATTTACCAATCCTACGGTGCGAACCTTCGAAGAGCGTCTGGCGAGCTTAGAGGGAGGGGAGGTATGTGTAGCCACCGCCTCGGGGATGGCCGCAATCCTTTCTACTTGCATGGGCCTACTCCGATCTGGCGACCATATCGTTGCCTCTCGTAGTATCTTCGGGGCCACTGCTTTACTATTTTCCAATATTCTGTTTCGCTTCGGGGTAGAAACCAGTTTCGTTTCCCTGACCGACCCGATGGACTGGAAGGCTGCGTTACGTCCGAATACCCGCCTATTGTTCCTCGAAACCCCGTCCAATCCTCTTTGTGAAATAGCCGATATTGCTGTTCTGGCGGAATTGGCACATGCCCATGGGGCGTGGCTAGCAGTAGACAATGCCTTCTGTACTCCGGCCCTCCAACGTCCCTTGGAACAAGGCGCCGATTTGGTCATTCATTCGGCAACCAAATACCTGGATGGACAGGGCCGTTGCCTGGGAGGTGCGGTAGTAGGTAGCCGTAACCTGGTGGGGGAGGGGGTCTACGGCTTCATGCGCACCGCCGGCCCTAGTATGAGTCCCTTCAATGCTTGGGTCTTTCTCAAAGGGCTGGAGACTCTCGGACTACGCATGACAGCCCATTGTACGGCTGCGGGGCGTTTAGCGAGTTGGTTGGTGGAACAACCGGGGGTCGCGCGCGTTCACTATCCAGGTCTGCCCACCCATCCTCAGCACGCCTTGGCGGCACGTCAGCAGAGAGCCTTCGGCGGTATTCTCTCCTTCGAACTGGAGGGAGGGCGAGAGACCGCTTGGCGTTTTATCGATGCTACGTGCCTACTCTCCATCACCGCCAACCTGGGGGATGCCAAAAGCACCATTACTCACCCCGCAAGCACCACCCACGGTCGACTAACCCCCGAGGCGCGTAGCGCAGCCGGAATCACCGAGGGGCTCGTGCGGGTCTCGGTCGGTTTGGAGGATGTGCGAGACCTTCAGACCGACCTACAGCGAGGACTTACTGCGGCTAATTCTTGCGGCGTAATGGTCACATAAGTACCTTCACTCTGGATCAGGCCTGGTGTCGCGCAGGGCCAGCGCCGCCTTCAGCGCCGCCAGTCCATCTTCCAGCGTGCAACTCGGTACGGAACGTTCCCCACGCCATGCTGCCAGCAAATCCTCGGCGGCCCGCAGCAGAGCGTGCTCAAGATCGGCACGCAACTCGTTAGCTAGCTGCAAAACTCGATAGCCGGGAAAAAGTGGGTCAGTGATTACTTCCCAGTGACGAAGGTACGCACCACGCTCGGTTAGGGTAATCCGCCCCGCACTGCCCACGATATCCAACTCGAATAATGCGTAGTGGCGGTGATCTACCGCCAACAGATGGACCGGCACGATGGCCCCGGCTGGTCCCACCTCAAGTACTGCGTCCAAGGTTGGGTCATGGTCGGGGCGGTCGTCGCTAAGACGGCGCAGGACACGACTCCCCTGTACCGGACCCAACCACCATTGGATCAGATCGATCCAATGAGAGCCATTTTCCAGGATGCCCTTGCCATAACGGCCGACGACGTGTTGGATCGCACCTAATCGACCGCTCTGTACCCAGGCCGCCCCCTGGCGCAGGGCAGCATCGTAGCGGCGGAGATAGTTCACCGCTACCGCCGCCCCAGCAGTACGTGTGACAGTGGCGATGGCCTGCGCCTCCTCAATAGTGGTCGCCACCGGTTTCTCCAAAAGGATCGCCCGTACTCCGGCCGCCAAAGCTGCCTCAATCACGGGTAAACGCAGGGCGGTAGGGGTGGCGATACTGACCAGGTCCAGTTGTTCGGCGGCGAACAGCGTCTGATAGTCGGGATAGAGGGTCGAGCCCCCCCAATAGCGACCGGCAGCGACAAGACGTTCGGGATTAGGATCGACCAACGCGGTCAACAACCCCAAGCGATGCCAGGCCCCGGCATGGGTGAGAATCGCATTGCCGCTACTTGCCTCGTCCCAACGTGAACCGATGTTGCCGCAACCAATGACAGCCGCTCGTGGTTTCATGAGTAGCATCCCCTCGCAAGGTAGAATGTCGCCCGAGACCAATCCCCTAGATCGACGCTAATCCATGAGAATTGCATGAACTTTCGTACCCGTATCAAGGTCTGCGGCATCACCCGCCCGGCAGACGGTTTGGCTGCCGCAGCCTGTGGGGTCGACGCCATTGGTTTGGTATTTTATGCACGCAGCTCGCGTGCCGTGGATCTAGAGACCGCAGCCGCAATAGTTGGAGTTCTGCCGCCCTTCGTGGCAGTGGTGGCCCTGTTCGTAGACCCCCAACCCGCCGAGGTATCTGCGGTACTCACCCGTATCCCGGTAGACCTGCTCCAGTTTCATGGTGCCGAACCCCCTGACTTTTGTGCGACTTTTCCTCGTCCCTATCTCAAAGCTATTCCCATGCGTCCCGGAGTAGACTTGACGCGCTTAGCGCGGGACTATGCCAGTGCGCGTGGCCTACTGGTAGACACCTATCGACCGGGGATACCTGGTGGTACCGGAGAGACCTTTAACTGGGACCTCCTACCTACCCAACCGAGCTTCCCCCTGATCTTGGCTGGTGGGTTAACCCCGACCAATGTCGCCGCCGCCGTGCGTCAGGTACGTCCCTATGCGGTCGACGTAAGCGGTGGGGTAGAAATAGCCAAAGGCATCAAGGACCCTGCATTGATCGCGGCCTTTGTAAAAGCGGTCCAACTGGAATAGCTATTGCGGCAAAAGGATATTACGGAAATTTTCCAATGAAACAAAAGATGAATCGTTCTTATTAATCTGTGCATTGGTTAGGCTATTCAACGAAATGAGGCGAGGTGAATCATGCGTAAATTAATCATTGGACTAACAGCATCTCTTTTTGTTTTTACAGCGACGTCAGCCAATGCCTACGATGGGGTTGGTCATGGCAGAGGTCTATATTGGAGATGCAAGCACGGCGACCAAGAGGCTTGCCAGATGCGTCACTTGGCACGGGAGTGCAGATACGGTGATCGCGGGGCTTGTCAACACAAACGCCTGATTCGGAAATGCAATAGGGGTAATTCGTACGCCTGCGAGAGAGTTATGGATCGTAGGAACTAGCAAGGAATCCAAGTTGCTACTTATTCGTCATTCCGATAGGGAATGTCGGAATGACGTCCCAACAGTTGGTTAGTTTTTTCTCGTTCCCACGCCAGAACGTGGGAACGAGAAAACATTATAAATAACCCAAGTTGCCACCTATGCAGTGAGAAATGAAAAAACCCTTCCCCCGGAGGGAGAGGGGAGAAAGGCGTGCTAGGTGGCAGCTTGGGTTAAATAATATTTCTCTAAATCTGCGATCTGGTAACATTTTTATTTAAAGTGGTTTGATGAGGCAAAATAACGTGTCGAATTCGAATACGTCGCAAGACCTATGTGCGATGCCTGATGTGCGCGGTCATTACGGCCCCTACGGTGGGCGTTTCGTGGCCGAAACTTTGATGGCCCCCCTGGAAGAATTGACCGCCGCCTATTTGCGTTATCTTGATGACCCGGAATTCCGATGCGAATTGGATGCCGACTTTGCCCACTATGTAGGTCGACCTTCGCCCCTCTACCATGCGCAACGTCTCTCGCGTGAGCTGGGTGGGGCGCAGGTCTATCTCAAGCGTGAGGACCTCAATCATACCGGTGCCCACAAGGTGAATAACACCGTGGGACAGGCCTTACTCGCAAAGCGTATGGGGAAGCGTCGGGTCATCGCCGAGACCGGTGCCGGTCAGCACGGGGTTGCCACCGCTACCGTGGCTGCTCGTCTGGGGATGGAGTGCGTGGTCTACATGGGGTCCGAAGACATTCGTCGTCAGTCGCTCAATGTCTACCGTATGAAACTCCTCGGGGCCACGGTGGTGCCCGTCACCTCTGGTTCGCGGACGCTCAAAGACGCGCTCAACGAGGCGATGCGCGACTGGGTGACGCATGTTGATACCACCTTCTACATCATCGGTACGGTGGCCGGTCCTCATCCGTACCCTGCGATGGTGCGCGATTTTCAGGCCATCATCGGGCGTGAGGCCCGTACCCAATGCCTGACGCAGACTGGACGCCTCCCCGATGCATTGGTCGCCTGTGTCGGGGGCGGATCCAATGCCATTGGGCTGTTTCACCCCTTCCTCAACGACCACAGCGTGGCGCTCTACGGCGTGGAAGCAGCCGGCTATGGTCTTGCTACCGGACGCCATGCTGCGCCCCTTAACGCCGGTCGGCCTGGGGTGTTGCACGGCAACCGCACCTACCTGATGGAGGACGATGACGGCCAGATCATCGAGACCCACTCAATCTCGGCGGGCCTTGATTACCCTGGGGTGGGTCCCGAGCATTCTTGGCTCAAGGACATTGGGCGCGCCAACTATGTTGCCGCGACCGACACCGAGGCCCTGGATGCCTTCCATCGTCTCACCCGCACGGAGGGTATCCTCCCGGCCCTGGAGTCTGCCCACGCCGTTGCCTATGCCCTGCGCCTTGCACCCACTTTGCGCCCCGACCAGACGATCGTCGTCAACCTTTCCGGGCGTGGCGACAAGGATATCCACACCGTGGCCGCCCATGAGGGGATTACTGTATGAGTCGAATCACCAACACCTTCGCCAATCTGCGCAGCCAGGGCCGTAAAGCACTGATTCCTTTCATTACCGCCGGTGACCCTAACCGCGCCGAGACCGTGCCGCTGCTCCATGCCATGGTCCGCGCCGGGGCGAACATCCTGGAGCTGGGCGTGCCCTTCTCCGACCCGATGGCCGATGGTCCCGTCATCCAGCGTGCCAGCGAGCGGGCGCTTGCCCACCATATGAGTCTGCGTGATGTCCTGGAGATGGTGCGTGCCTTTCGGCGTGATGATTCCCAGACTCCGGTGGTGCTGATGGGCTACCTCAATCCAATCGAGGTGATGGGTTACCAGACCTTTGCCTCTGCCGCCGCTGAGGCCGGGGTTGATGGGGTACTCACCGTGGATCTCCCGCCAGAGGAATCCGACGCCTTGATTACGGCCTTACGTGGGCTCGACTTGGATCCCATATTCCTGATCGCCCCGACCTCCACCCCCGAACGCATCACCATGATTGGGGCGGCTGCGAGTGGCTTTGTCTACTACGTCTCACTTAAGGGGGTCACTGGGGCCGCTAGTCTCGACATCGCCGCCGTATCCGCGAAACTCAACGAGGTACGCCGTGCTACGGATCTACCAATTGGCGTCGGTTTTGGTATTCGTGATGCGACCTCGGCAGCAGCCGTAGCACAGGTAGCGGATGCCGTAGTGGTAGGAAGTGCCCTGGTCTCCCGAATTGAAATGCTAGCCCAGCAGGGGATGCCAATTATTCCCGAGATCGCAGCCTTTATCGCTGGATTGCGTTCGGCCATTGATGCCTAGATACTGAAATCGAGGCAGAGGCGCCAGATTCCATTACCTGGCGGCGTTGGCCATCCGCATGAAGTTGAGCGCCACCAGCGGAGGATGCAGATTATTCCCTGCGACGGAATAAAATCAAGGGAGCCTTTTTCCATCGTATATCTAAATCCAAGCTGTCCCTAACTATATTCATGAATAGGAGAAATTCTCCATGTCAAAGAAAATATTATTCGCCATGGTGGGTTTAACCTTGTGTCATACAGAAATCATGGCGGCGGATTGTACTTTGCCGCCAATCAAACCGCTGGGAATCGAAACCTGGTCAGCTAATCAGACCACCGCTTCTCTTTGGCGGTCCCTACATCAAGACGAACTAAAAACTTTTTCCACTCAACAGACAGGCCACGCCGATGCCTTACCGTTTAATAATAATTCCCTAGAAGAAATGAGTTCCTGGCAGAGCGCACTAGATTGGTTGCTCGGGCCGCTTCCTAATAGCTGCGAGCCTTTACAACTAAAAATTAGCGCCACCGATTTACATCTTACTCCGGCGGAAATGGCGCAGGCGAATATCTCACCGCTTCAGGAAAATGGCGTTACGATTGGCTATCATATGCGTCCGGCGAACTATTTCAATATCGCTGATACGCGCGCACCCTGGGTGCGTATTTATCGCCTTACCTACAACGATCCCGTTGGCCAACGGATCCCCGCCTATTTATTAACGCCGCAAAAGATATCGAAAAAGGCCATTCCAGCGGTACTTGTCGCGCACCAAGCCTTAGCGGTCTGTGGTAAAAAGGAACCCTTGGGTGTTTGCCTATGGAGCAAGGGTGCGAATCGAGTATTAGCATTGGCTCTCGAATACGCAAGAAGAGGATTTGTAGTAATAGCGCCGGATTTACCCGGTTATGGCGAGCTACAAGATAAGAACTGGAATTCCCTGGAATATAACACACGTAACTATCGCAAGGTGTTGGCTCGTTTTCCCACAAGCAGTGAATTAGGTACGGAAGTCGCTTATCTAAAACGAGCCGTGGATGCTCTTTTCGCCCAAGATATCGTCCGTATTAAGCCCAGGGTGGGCGCTGTCGGCCATTCCAAAGGCGCTACCCTTATACCACTATTGCAAATTTATGATGGTCGAGTAAAGGCGTCTCTTGCTAATGCCCCCGGCCTGCATTTATTCCGTACCGATGATGTATCCCTGTACGATAGTGTGGTTTATAATAATCAACCGCAATTTCCCGAAGGAGCCATTGCACGCTGGTGTGGGTGGGGGTATTTGCCAAGAATGTGTTTCTTTGACGGTAATCTAGCCGCTTTGCCCATTGATTTTCATCACATCCAAGCCTTGGCCCTGAAAAAAGGACCATATTTTACCGTGCAGATCGAGGATGATGGATTTCCAGGTTATTGGCCATCCATCGATTTTATCAATACACAATCGGATGCCATGGCTACTCGCTTACAAAGTGAATATGATTTTCGAGTTGTCGCGAGTGGCCTACGAGGGGAAGACCGTTGGGTTGACGCGGAGGGAATGACTGGTGACCAGTGTTTGGTTAACGCCAACGGTGATCTCAAGAAAATATGGCGCTGTCAAACAGTATTGCAACATTTTTACGGACATGGCGTTTATCCAAAAACTATTTTACCGTTACTGAACCGTATGGAAGAAATCATGCTTGGGCCATGAGTGAGCTACACTCCCTCATTACGAAGAACGAAATATCATGTGACCGACAAAACGCGAAACATATTAGACATTATCCGAAACCTCCCCTCTCTCAAAGGGAGAGGGGAGTGGAGTGGATGACTTTCGGGTAATAAACCTTATCGGAAACCTCCTCATCACCCACTACAGTCAATATAAATCATGAGGTTGTGTTGTCCGGCAGGGGCTGGGTAGGGGGTTTCCGATAAGGTCTAATGTCTATCGATCTGTTCTCTTTAGGAGCCACCTATGCGCTGGGAAGAAGTTTGCGCCGACCGTAGCCTACAAAATTTGCCATACCGAATTGAACTCAATCGGGAAGGATTGATTGTCATGTCTCCCGCTAAAAATCGCCATGCGATTCGTCAAGGACGTATCCTGCGCATTTTGTTACGTCTCATGGGAGATATTGGCGAGGCGTTTCCAGAATGCCCGATTGAAACAGACGACGGTACCAAGGTGGCGGATGTAGTTTGGATTTCTCCACAACGTTACGCGCAAGTAAAAAATCAAGATGTTTGCTTCATTGCCCCGGAGATCTGTATCGAGGTAATTTCCGAAAGTAATACCGAGCGTGAAATGCAATTTAAGACTCAACTTTATCTGGCAGCGGGAGCCGAGGAGGTATGGCTCTGTGACGCAACCGGGGCGCTACGCTTCTTTTCCTCAGAAGGGCAAATGGTCGCATCCCGAATTGTCCCGAGCTTTCCACTCGCAGTGCCTATTGATTAATTCCGCCACAGGAAAGAAATGCAATGTCCGATACCCTAAGCTGGTTTCAGAAACTCCTACCCTCTCGCATTCGCACCGAGGGTGGCAACAAAAAAGTCCCTGAGGGTCTGTGGAGCAAATGCGTTGCTTGTAGCGCTGTACTGTATCGCGCTGAATTAGAGCGTAGCCTGGAGGTCTGCCCCAAGTGTACCCACCATATGCGTATTGGGGCGCGTGACCGCCTCGACCGCTTTCTTGACGCTGAACCAAGGGAAGAGATCGGGGCGATGTTGGAGCCGGTAGATCTTCTCAAGTTTCGTGACAGCAAGCGATATAAAGATCGCCTCGTTCAAGCCCAAAAAGATACCAGCGAAAAGGACGCCTTAGTGGCAATGAAAGGTGCCGTCGAAGGATTACCATTGGTTGCCGCAGCCTTCGAGTTTCGTTTTATGGGAGGGTCGATGGGCTCGGTGGTCGGCGAGAAATTTGTGCGTGCCGTGGATTGTTCCCTAGAGTGGAATATCCCACTGGTATGTTTTTCGGCGAGCGGTGGGGCACGGATGCAAGAGGCGTTGATATCGCTAATGCAGATGGCCAAAACCTCCGCTGCCTTGGGGAAACTGACCCAGGCGGGAATTCCTTTTATTTCGGTATTGACCGATCCGACCATGGGCGGCGTTTCCGCAAGCCTTGCCATGCTCGGTGATATCAATATTGCGGAACCCAAGGCGCTGATCGGTTTTGCTGGTCCCCGTGTTATCGAACAAACCGTCCGTGAGACCCTCCCTGAAGGTTTTCAACGTGCCGAATTCCTGCTGGAACATGGGGCCGTCGATCTCATCGTAGATCGTCGTGAGATGCGTAGCCGAATTGCTCGGCTATTGTCTATCCTGACCCATCGGCCTACAGTGAAATTGTCTGAACCATAATTTCACTCAAGTTGAGCTCTCTCTGGCTGATAAGAAGTTTCGTTTCTTTGAGCACCTGATGATTTATTGTATCGTTGCCGGCTGCTTAGTGAGTTGGCAACCTGGATTAGCAATTATTGAAGTTTCCACGTAATACCTGATGAACGATACCTACAACGCAGCAGCCATCGAAGTTCTGTCGGGACTGGATCCCGTCCGCCGGCGTCCGGGAATGTATACCCAAACCGAACGCCCCAATCATCTTGCCCAAGAAGTTATCGACAATGCGGTGGACGAGGCCTTGGCAGGCTTTGCCACCAGTATCGATGTCGTACTTTATGCCGATGGTTCGTTGTCGGTGGCCGATGACGGACGCGGAATGCCCGTGGATATTCACCCTGAAGAGGGCGTATCGGGTGTGGAGGTTATTCTTACGCGCCTCCACGCCGGTGGTAAATTCTCGGGAAAGACCTATCAATTCTCCGGTGGCCTTCATGGAGTTGGAGTGTCGGTGGTCAATGCCCTTTCCCTGCGCCTCGAAGTATGGGTGCGTCGCGGAGGACGAGAACATCACATCGCTTTTGCCAATGGCGCAAAGACCTCAAAACTCACTGTAGTGGGACCCGCACGCAGCACGGGCACTACGGTACGATTCTGGCCCGATCCGCAATTCTTCGACAGCCCCAAATTTTCGCTATCGCGCCTGCGTCATTTACTCCGCGCCAAGGCAGTGTTGTGTCGTGGGCTTACCGTGCGGTTTCGCGATGAAACTACCGCAACCCCTGAACAACAAGAATGGCGCTATAGCCAAGGATTGGAGTCCTATTTACAAGAGGAATTAGGAGATCAGGAGACACTACCCGAATCTCCCTTTGTAGGTAGCTTCCAAGGTAATGAACAAGTAACGGACTGGGCAGTGGTTTGGCATCCTGAAGCGGGCGCCTTAACCCTGGCCGAGAGTTACGTTAACCTAATTCCCACGGCCCAGGGAGGAACCCACGTTAATGGTCTACGTACTGGATTATTGGAAGGACTGCGCGAATTCTGCGATTTTCGGAATCTCTTGCCGCGTGGCGTCAAGATTTCTCCCGAAGATGTCTGGGAACGAGTCAGTTATGTCCTTTCGGTAAAATTACGTGAACCTCAATTCACCGGCCAAACCAAGGAACGTCTTTCCTCCCGAGAATGCGCGGCTTTTGTTTCCGGGGTAGCCAAGGATGCCTTTAGTCTATGGTTGCACCAGCATACCGAGCAGGGCGAGCGCATTGCTGAATTGGCGATTGGTGCGGCGCAGGCGCGCCTCAAAGCCGGACGAAAGGTATTACGCAAGAAAATTACCTCAGGCCCAGCACTACCCGGAAAACTTGCGGATTGTGTCGCTCAAGAGCCAACGCGCACTGAGTTATTCCTGGTCGAAGGGGATTCCGCCGGTGGCTCCGCAAAACAGGCGCGTGATCGGGAAACTCAGGCGATCCTGCCATTGCGTGGTAAGATCCTGAATACCTGGGAAGTGGAACCCGCCGAGGTATTGGGTTCCCAAGAGGTTCACGATATCGCCGTGGCCATTGGCGTAGACCCAGGATCGGATAAAGTAGACGGATTGCGTTATGGAAAAATCTGCATTCTCGCCGATGCTGATTCCGATGGGGCACACATTGCCAGCCTATTGTGCGCCCTGTTCCTACGTCATTTCCGTCCCCTGGTGGCAAAGGGGCATGTCCATGTGGCAATGCCCCCCCTGTATCGGATCGATGTTGGCCACGATGTCTATTACGCCCTGGATGAAGGTGAGAAACAAGGTGTCCTGGAGCGCATTGCTGCCGAAAAGAAGAAAGGTAAGATTAATGTTCAGCGCTTTAAAGGATTGGGTGAGATGAATCCTTTACAGTTACGCGAAACTACCCTTGCCCCCGATACACGCCGCTTGATCCAACTTACCTTGGAGGATGAGGAGGCAACGGTAATTCTCTTGGATATGCTACTTTCTCGGGGACGTGCCGCCGACCGCCGCGTCTGGCTAGAAACCAAGGGTAATTTGGCAACAATATAGGTATTTTAAATTCGATATTTTTAGTCACCCCCACGTGGGGCTCAGATTTGAATAACACATAGCGAAAGAAGAATTAAAAAATGACCAGTGAAAATCCTGATCCAATCTATGATTCAACCAATATCAAGGTTCTCAAGGGACTCGATGCCGTACGTAAACGACCGGGGATGTATATTGGCGATACCAGTGACGGTACTGGGCTACACCACATGGTCTTTGAGGTGTTGGATAATGCAATTGACGAGGTACTTGCCGGCTATTGCAATAAAATCGACGTCATCATTCACACGGATGACTCGGTAACCGTTTCTGACAATGGACGTGGTATTCCGGTAGATATTCACAAGGAAGAGGGACGTTCTGCGGCGGAGGTCATCATGACGATCTTGCACGCGGGTGGAAAATTCGACGATAGCTCCTACAAAGTTTCGGGTGGTTTGCACGGCGTTGGGGTATCCGTCGTCAATGCCCTCTCTGAGAATCTCTGGCTTACGATCTATCGTGACGGGAAGATTCATACGCAAAACTACTCCCATGGCGAACCACTTGCCCCCCTGGCCGTAACGGGTGAGACTGACCAACGCGGGACGACAGTCAAATTCAAACCGAGTATCGAAACCTTTTCCAATATCGAGTTCCATTACGATATCCTGGCCAAACGGTTGCGTGAGCTATCATTTCTTAATCCCGGCATTATTATCACTCTGGTGGATGAGCGCAATGCCAAGAGCGATATTTTTGAGTACAAAGGGGGCATTTCCGAGTTTATCGAACACCTCAATCGTAACAAGACCCCGTTACACCCTAGCGTTTTCTATTTCAAAGCAGAACGGGCAGGGATAACGGTTGAAGTGGCCATGCAGTGGAATAACTCCTACCAAGAAAATGTTTTCTGCTTTACGAACACCATTCCCCAACGGGATGGTGGCACCCATCTGGCAGGATTCCGTGGAGGGCTGACGCGAACCGTCAACCAGTATATAGAGCAAAATGGAATCGCCAAAAAAGCGAAAATAGCGATCATGGGTGAGGATATCCGTGAGGGTCTTACGGCGGTTTTATCAGTAAAGGTGCCAGACCCCAAATTTTCTTCGCAGACCAAGGATAAATTGGTTTCTTCCGAGGTGAAGGGGGCGGTCGAGGCCGCCGTAGCCGAACAATTAGAATCATTTCTCCTCGAAAAACCCAACGAGGTCAAAGCAATCACCGCGAAGGTTATCGACGCGGCTCGTGCTCGTGAGGCCGCGCGTAAGGCGCGGGAGACTACACGCCGCAAAGGAGTCTTGGACGTGGCCGGGCTTCCAGGGAAATTGGCCGATTGCCAAGAAAAGGATCCGGCACTGTCCGAGATATTCCTGGTCGAGGGCGACAGCGCCGGTGGCTCGGCAAAACAGGGACGTGACCGCCACTATCAGGCGATCCTACCGTTGAAAGGAAAGATCTTGAATGTGGAGAAGGCTCGTTTTGACAAAATGCTGTCCTCCGCCGAGATCGTAACGCTCATCACCGCGCTAGGTTGCGGCATCGGGACCGAGGACTTTAATCCCGACCTCCTCCGTTATCATCGCATCATTATCATGACTGACGCGGATGTGGACGGTTCCCATATTCGTACTCTGTTGCTGACATTTTTTTATCGACAGATGCCAGTACTGGTCGAGCGCGGTCATATTTATATTGCCCAACCCCCCTTGTACAAAATAAAAAAGGGAAAACAGGAGACCTATATTAAGGATGACAATGAACTAGATGAACACCTGCGCGGGAACGCTCTCGATAGTGCGGAATTCGCGGCGGGAGAAGATTTTCCTTCCCTCTCAGGTTCAAAACTGGAATCGTTGGTGACTGAATACAATACGGTGATGCGGACGATACATCACCTATCGAAACGGTTACCGACCTCCGTGCTAGAGGCCATTCTCTATATGCCAGAGATTACCGCGCAAGAACTAGATAATCTTGAATTGTTGGATACCTGGTATCAAGAGTTAGATCGCAGATTCGTCGCGAAGGGTGACGAGGGGACCTCGTCCTACCGAATTATTCCTGGAACCAAGGGCGCGGCACAGATTCAGGAAATGAATCATGGTGTGGTTCGCAGATATCATCTGGACACTGGATTCTTTCGTTCGCAAGAATACTGTAATACCTTGGCGCCTTTTGGAAGAAAGATCCATGGGTTATTCATAACTGGCGCCGTTGTGCGCCGTGGCGAACGCAAGAAAGAGGTGACGGATTTCCGGGAGGTAGTCGGTTGGCTGTGGGAGGAGGCCAAGCGGGGACAGCAGATCCAGCGTTATAAAGGGTTGGGTGAAATGAACCCAGGACAGCTTTGGGACACCACAATGAACCCCGAGACGCGCCGGTTAATGCAAGTTCACGTTGAAGACATCATCGCTGCAGATGATATCTTTACCACTCTAATGGGTGATCAGGTGGAGCCGCGTCGAGAATTTATTGAACGCAATGCCTTGGCTGCGGCTAATTTAGATTTTTAGCTTCGGGATAAAATAACCACCAGAGTAACGTTCTGGTCCTCGTTCAAAATGAAGAACAGGCCGCGTAAGTTGGGTTGCGGTGCTCCGCAACCCAACTTTCTTCCAAACCCAGGGCGTTGTTGCCCTGCGCAGAGATACCGAAACGTCGTTGGCGTGTCTAAAGGCTACGACTTACCCAATCCGCGCGACTTTACGCTGGTGACCGAAGAACGAACCTCATCATTCTCGGATCGCAATCCCACCATTTCCTGCCGGAATGACGAACAGGTGGTAAGGCGGGTAGCAAAGATAATCAGCCAACTATCCACCTCATTGATCAGGAAAAGGCGAGCAAATTATCCGCATCCCTTAAACCCTTCTTGAACCATAGCGACCGCACGAAACATGGCGCGTCCCTTGTTCATGGTCTCATCCCATTCTTTTGCAGGTACCGAATCGTAGACGATACCTGCTCCCACTTGGATGTGGAGGGTGCTGTCCTTGATTACTGCGGTACGAATGGTAATTGCGGTATCCATGTTGCCAGACCAACCAATATAGCCCACCGCTCCTGCGTAAATGCCACGCTTCACTGGTTCTAGCTCTTCGATAATTTCCATGGAACGTACCTTTGCAGCACCACTTACGGTGCCGGCTGGGAACGTAGCACGTAAGGCATCAAGCGCCGTCAGACCGTCACGTAAATGACCTGTGACGTTGGAGACAATATGCATGACGTGGGAATAACGTTCGATCACCATTTTCTCGGTGAGCTGGACGCTACCAACGGTTGAAACTCGCCCAACGTCGTTACGTCCGAGGTCGATAAGCATTAGGTGTTCCGCACGCTCTTTGGGATCAGCCAAGAGTTCCTGTTCCAAGGCTTGGTCAATCTCCTCCGTGGCGCCACGCGGACGAGTACCCGCAATCGGGCGTACGGTAACGATCTGATCCTGCAGGCGAGTAAGAATCTCCGGTGAGGATCCCACAATGTGAAAGGCATCCAGATCAAAAAAGTATAAATAAGGCGAAGGATTGACGCAGCGTAGCGCACGATAGAGATCAAGGGGAGGATTGCGAAAAGGAATCGACAGGCGCTGAGAAAGCACCACCTGCATAATGTCCCCATCGACAATATAACGTTTGCTTCGTGAAACGGCCTCCTCAAAACCCGTCCGAGTAAAATCAGAGTGAAAATCCTCTTCACGCACCGGATTAACATCGTGCTGTCGTTGCTGGGGCGAAAGAGGCTGGCAGAGGAGAGTCTCTAATTCATCTAAACGATTCTCGGCGGCAATGTATGATTCTCTCACCCGCTCATTACCGCTTCCGTTAAGCGTGGCCGGGGGGAGCTTGGCATGAACAACGAGGTAGAGTTTTCCCTTGAGGTTGTCAAAAACCACCACCTCATCAGAAAGCATCAGCAAAATATCAGGGGTACCGATCGGATCAGGTTTAGATATCCCACGCGGGCCGGTAAGATTCGCTCCTGCCTCATCCAGTCGTGGCTCAATGTAACGTACCGTGTCGTATCCAAAATAACCCACTAAGCCGCCGGTGAAACGAGGCTGACCAGAAACACTCGGAACCCGATAACGAGATTGAAAGGTGCCAATCCAGGCGAGTGGGTCGGCTACTTTCGCTTGCTCGGTCACAATACCGTCATGCTCCAGACGTATCTCGTGACCAATTACCCGTATTACGGTACGACATGGCAGACCAATAATAGAATAGCGCCCCCACTTCTCTCCGCCTTGCACCGATTCTAGTAGATAGGAATAGGGGCCACGAGCAAGTTTTAAGTAGGTTGAAAGTGGAGTCTCGAGGTCGGCCAAGACCTCACGCAACACCGGAATGTGGGTATAGCCTTGCGTAGCTAATGCCAGGAATTGATCAAGCTTCATAAAAATCCTAATTAAGACTTTATAAGAATACTTTATCCATGATCAAGAACCCCATAACCAACCCCAAGAGATGGGTTGTAACATTGGTCGACCAACTCTTAAGCTGGTTAGGGGGTATGACGAAAGTACGTAGATTAGGCTTCCTTATCTTGGCCCAACCTACGGAATTATTCATGGATTACTTGCGGTAGCTCTGCCAATGAATCTATGACTGCATCGGGGGCCGCGTCATGGATATCGAGACCGTGATTGTAACCGTAGCTTACGCATACGATGGTAAAACGAGCAGCGCGGGCCGCCATCACATCGTTGATCGAATCTCCCAACATCAAGCAACGATCGGCAGATACTCGAAAATGACGCGCTGCATAAAGTAATGGCGCCGGGTCGGGTTTCTTTTGGGGTAAGGTGTCACCCGCTACTACCAGACGAAAATAATTCGCCAGCCCCAAATTTTTCAACAGTGGAATAGTAAAGCGTGCGGATTTGTTGGTAACGCAGGCCAACGGAAGACCCCACGCGACTAATCCGTCGAGCCCTTCGCGTACCCCCTCATAAACGCGGCTACGGGCACTGGTATTGGCCGCGTATAATTCCATAAAGAGCGGTAACGCGGTAGCATAAAGGTCGGGATCGGCACTACCCTCCAGGTCTACGGTGAGCGCTCGGTGTAATAAACGCTCCACCCCATTGCCTACCCACAATCGCACCGCAGCCTCCCCTCGCGTCGGCAAACCTAAGCGTGGGAGGAGCGTATCTATGCAATAGGTCAGGTCCGGCACACTGTCTACTAGAGTTCCGTCCAGATCTACCAGTACCATTTCAGGACGAGGAAGACGCTCCCCTTGCGTCTCCCGACTAGGGGACCTACTTTTAATTGTTATCGCCACGACAGCACCTGGTGGAATCGTTATCGAAATTATTCCTACGCCTAATCATCCTACCCGGGACAATTCGGCGCGCATCGCGCCCACTACGGTATCGTAGCGGCGAGGGTCTTCGGTACGACCGGCGTTGAAAATAGCTGAGCCAGCCACAAAAGTGTCGGCGCCTGCGGTAGCAATGGCGCGGATATTGTCTACCTTAACACCACCGTCGATCTCCAATCGAATGTTGTAACCGCTCGCGTCGATCCGCTGGCGCACCTCACGCAGCTTGGAGAGACTGCCGGAGATAAATTTCTGACCGCCAAACCCTGGGTTAACCGACATGAGTAGAATCATATCCAGTTTATCCATAACGTATTCTAAGTAATGCAAGGGTGTGGCGGGGTTGAACACGAGCCCCGCTTTACACCCCTGTTCACGGATGAGGGAAAGGGTGCGGTCAATGTGCTCACTCGCCTCGGGGTGGAAGGTGATATAGGTAGCCCCGGCAGCGGCGAAGTCTGGGATGATGCGATCTACCGGTTTGACCATGAGGTGAACATCAATGGGGGCTGTAACGCCATGCTTACGGAGTGCCTCGCATACCAAGGGACCGATGGTCAGGTTTGGCACATAGTGATTGTCCATGACGTCAAAGTGGACGATGTCCGCCCCTGCGGCCAGGACGTTATCCACTTCTTCGCCCAAGCGGGCAAAATCGGCGGAGAGGATGGAAGGCGCAATCAGGTAGTCTGCCATTTTCGTTAGGTTATTCTGTGGGTTGATGTTGGTTGAATTGCTTAGACCTGGAATTCTTGATGATGCCAGACTTTACCCGATCCCTATGGTTTTTTCAGCACTACCCCTACCACCAATCCTGGATATGGCGGGCCTGGTTGTGGACTCTAGTGGGGATACTGCTTACCCTTCGTATATCCGATACGATGGCAGAGACGTTTCCAGGACTGGATCTCTCGCGTGAGCAGGCATGGGCGGAGCAAATAACGGGGCATCTGCGGGTAGGAGAGGTGGTGTGGCTCCCATTTTTGTTGGGAAGGTCTCTAGCCCTCTATACGAAGGCGATTGGTCGTGGTTCGAACCATGGGGCGGTAGTCCTGCTCCCCTCTCCCAACGCTCACCCCGACAGCGAACCGATCAGCACCCTACGAACCACCCTTCCCCTGCATGGTTGGCACACTCTGGCGGTTCAGCTTCCAACCGTGCTTACCGATTCTCTTCCCGCTGACTATGCCCTAATGCTCCCCACCGCTTGTGCGCGTCTGCGTGAGGCGATTCACTGGCTCGACGAGAAGCGACTTTCCAACGTAGTAGTGTTGGGCCATGGCTTGGGGGCGGCGGTGGCGGCGGCCTGTGTGGCGGAGATGGGAGACAAAGGAGTAGTGCGTGGGATCGTCTTGTTGGGGGCGGGAGGCGGAGGCGGTTCGCTACCACCAAACCTGGACCCGGCAGCGTCCCTGGAGAAAATTACTCTCCCCATCCTTGACCTCTACGGTGAATACGACCATCCCTCAGTACTATCAGGGGTGAGAACACGCGAAGCGGGACGCCGCAACCGCGAGCGGCCTTATGTCCAGGTAATCGTGCCGGGGGCGGATCACCGTCTAACGGGATTCGAAGATGTGATTGCAACCCGTATCGCTGCTTGGCTGGGACGCCACGCCCCAGGACAAGAAATTCGAGGTGGTGGATGATACACCAACCTCACCCAACCAATAACCTGTAGTAAAAAACAATCTCGTCCTTCTCTCATTCACTAATGGAACTTGTCATGATGGCCACTATCGTTACCATTGCTATTGTTCTGCATCTCGTTGGGGTTGTTATCTGGGTGGGGGGAATGTTCTTCGCCCACATGGCCCTACGTCCTGCCGCCGTATCGTTACCGGTCGAGGTGCGGCTTCCTCTTTTTGGTCGAGTTTTTGACCGATTCTTTCCCTGGGTATGGGCGGCGGTATTGGTCATTCTTCTCACCGGTTATGGCAGTCTGTTTTTCGCTCTCGGAGGGCTTGCCAGCGCTAGACCTTCCATCCACATCATGATGTTCCTCGGCAGTTTGATGTCTCTGCTGTTCTTCTATCTCTGGTTTTTTCCCTACCGCGCCCTGCAGATGGCCTTGAAAGCGGGGGAATTCCCCACTGCTGGTCACCATCAGGCCCGTATTCGCCAAATCATCGCAATAAATTTGGTGCTTGGTCTCATCACTATCGCAGTGGCTGTGGGGATTCACTAGCAATTTGGCTACCCACTTAACCCGTGATACCTGTTTTCACCCATCGTTCCTACGTGGGAAACGAGAAAGCCCCTCTCCCGAAGGGAGCGAGAGGGGCTTTCTCGTTTCTCGCCGCGTAGACGGCAACTTAGGTTAAATAACCTGGATAACCTGGGTTCGACGGAAGATGCGAGACAAGTACTTATATCTATTAGACCTTATCGGAAACCTCCTCATCACCCACCACAGTCAATATAAATCATGAGGTTGCGTTGTCCGGCAGAGCTAGGTAGGGGGTTTCCGATAAGGTCTATTATTCTTAATCGCTGGAAATATCCCGTTAATAATGCGTGCGAAATTGACGCGGCAAAGGTTTTTTACGGTATCGATGATTTTAATAGGATTTTTATAGCGGCGTAGCGCCAATCGATTTTGCCGGAAGAAAAACTGCATCGAGAATTTACCGGTGCGGCTGTGTCCTTTGCAGGATAAGGCAGTGCTAAGGACGCAGCCGCATTTATTCCACGGTTCCTTGACGCAGCGAAGATTTGTCTGATACAGAAACTAGTGCACCTTGTTCACTCAACCAACTGTTAATTCAATAGCTGCACTTCGAGTTTGAATCCGGATATCTTTATTTACCCAAATCCCAGCACTAACTACCTGAGCACGTACCGCATTATCGAATCCCTGGTAAAGCCCCCGATCCTTGGTGCTACGCCAGCCAAGTTGTATCAGCAGATTTTTGAACTGAGTCACCGTCATGGGTTCGTTGCAGATAGCACTGAGCAATACCAGTTTGCGATTGTCTTCGGGAAGTGCGTGGTAAGTTCCGAGTAGAATGGTCATGTCTATTTAATTGATTGCGACGGAGGTCAAGGGGTAGGAGGATTTAATGATCGGCGATCGTAATATTCTACCACTGGGAGCGAGGTTGATTCGCACGCTGCGAGGCGGGTGAAGCACGTCGTTGCCGGATGGCTGGGGTTGATGCATCGGTGAAGGACAAGATGATTCGGCCACAGATCTGTGTGGATAATTCAAGTTGCTACCCAATAAAGTGCCGAGCAGCAACTTGAGTTTTATTGCTACCGACGATGTCGGTACCGTTGTCGTTTGAACTATGCCAAAAATGCTGACGATCTGACATCTGCCCGAAAACGACGTATGGTGGCCCTGATGGCTGAATGGATGGGGGGCGTTACGGTGCGCCCTGGTTATGGTGCCAGTGTCCTGATTTTCCGCCACTCTTTTCCAAGAGGCGGATACCTTCCATGGTCATACCTCGGTCCACAGCCTTGCACATGTCGTACACCGTGAGCAGCGCTATCTGAACCCCAGTAAGGGCCTCCATCTCAACGCCGGTACGTCCTATCGTCTCGGTAGTCACTCGGCAATGGACTGAATTGGTGGCTGGGTCGGGGGTAAGCGCCACCGCTACATGAGTCAGCGGTAGGGGATGGCACAGAGGGACAAGTTCTGCCGTACGCTTGGTGGCCATGATGGCTGCAACTTGTGCCACTCCTAGCACATTGCCTTTGCGATGAGTACCTTCCATGATAAGAAACAGGGTTTCGGGCCTCATGGTGATGCGTCCCTCAGCGATAGCGAGGCGCACCGTCTCGGCTTTGTCTCCAACATCGACCATTTGGGCTACGCCATGGTTGTCGAAGTGGGTTAAGGGTTGCGTTTGGGTAGACACAGAATAACCTCCGAACTTAGATAATTGCTGGAAAAATCCTACCATACTAATCTTCGCATTGGTTAGAAGGTAACCCGGGAATGTGAGATGCGGTGTGGCGCGGCGTGCCGTGTTGCTGTGTGCGGGAGAATGGTCACAATTCAGGAGGGATGTTTTCCCTATGAAAATGAAATTTTGCGTCCTATCGAAAAATTGTTTTCCAGGAATTACTAAGTATTTTTCCAGAGAAAATCAGTGAAAAAATGCTCTATTGAAATCATCGCTGATGACGAAAAGTTGAGTAGGGAGCTATTTCACTGTAGTCGGGGGAGCGCTAACAATGATTTACGAGTGCGTTATACTAACCTGCGCGTTGGTTAGGGGACAAGCAAGTAAAAATAATCTATTATTAGT